>JBHWMJ010000081.1:0-3209 GCA_043423105.1 Marihabitans sp. | reverse complement strand
AATGTGACCGCGGCGGCCGCGGCGCTCGCCTTCTGGCTCGTCGTCTCCGCCGGGACGGGACCGGTCGACAGCAGCCCCACCGACAGTCCGACGGACCGGGTCGGCCTGCCGCAGCGCGTCACCTACCAGGAGGACCCGCCGCCGCTGCGACCGCGGGGTGGCCCGGTCTCGGCACTCGTCAAGGTCGGCACGCGTGGGATGCCGCCGGACGACTCGCGCAGCCGCGATCTCATCAACGGCGGCACCCGGTGGCAGGCCCTGACGCCGGACGCACGCCTGTGGAGCCTCGACGGCGACATCGCACCCCTCGCCAAGCCCCTCTCCGAGGGGCAAGAGCTGTGGATGAGCAGCGACCCGGCGCTCAGCCCCGACGGACGGGTCCTCGCTCTCGCGCGCAGCGTCCAGCAGGTCATCCACGAGGACAGCCAGAGCAAGTCGACCGAGGGGATCCGTGAGCTGCTCGACATCCACGACGTGAGCACCGGACGGCACGAGAGCATCGTCGACCCCTGCGGCACCGAGTGCGCTGTCTCGGACATGCGGTGGAGTCCTGACGGGCGGCGTCTGGCAGCCCTCGCCTACGGTGTGGACGGACCGGCGCTCGTGACACTGGCGGTCGGACCCGACCGGGTCGAACGGCACGTCGTTCCCCTGGCCAGCTCGCGCACCGTCGCTCTCGCCGGCTGGGCCCAGGGCAAGGTTCTCCTCCTCCGCGTCTCCATCACCGACGCGAGCCTCGACGTCGACGGACGACTCCGGCCCTTCCTGATCGACCCCGACCACGGCACCGTCGAGAACCTCCCGTCGCAACCCCTCCACGCCGGAATAGCCACAGGGACATACGACCCGTCGGGCCTGGCCGTCCTCGGTGACCAGCTCGCGGTAAGAGCTCTCGGGACGGATTCCGTCAGCTGGCAGCTCTACTCGCTGCACTCCTCCGCACCCGAGTCGGGGGTCGGGTGGACGCCTCCGCCGGGCGCGCCCACCGCAGGCGGCCTCACCCGGCTCTCCGACGCCCCGGGCTCCGACGGCCTCGTGGTCACCCAGGCCGCCAGCGGCGAGCCGGCCTACGTCGGCCGCAGCACCACCGGGGGCAACGACGAGCTGCTCACCGTCTTCGACCCCGCGCTCGACGTCCAGGACATCGTCCTCGCCGCTGACGCCCCCGACGGCCCGGTGACGGTTCACCGGTTCGGCACCCGGACGAGCTGGTGGTCCTGGCACCCGGACCAGGCGGCCCTCCTGGTGCTGGTCCCCGTCACCCTCGCGGGAGGCTGGCTCCTGCTGCGGAGGCGGCGCGGTTGAGCAGCGATGCTCATGCCGGCGCCGACCCCCTTCGCCAGGCTCGAAGCATGAGCACCCCGACCATCAGCAGCCTCGTCGCGGCGACACCCACGACCCGCAACCGGGTCGTCGACCTCTACCGCGCCGTGGCGATCACCGTCGTCGTCCTCGGGCACTGGCTCATGGCCGCCGTGGTCGTCCGTGACGGCACCGTCGTCCACGCGAACATCCTCGAGACGTCGACGGTGCTGCAAGGACTGACCTGGGTCTTCCAGGTCATGCCGCTCTTCTTCCTCGTCGGCGGGTACAGCAACGCCACGTCGTGGCGGTCGGCGCGGGCGAAGGGGGTGACCTGGGCCAGCTGGCAGCGGGCGCGGCTGCGCCGGCTCATGACCCCCGCCGTCCCGCTGCTCCTGCTGTGGCTCGCCATCGCCACCGCCGCGCACCTCGCGGGCGTGCCCGCGTCGCTCATGCGGACCGCGTCGCAGACCGCCCTCGTGCCCACGTGGTTCCTCGCGGCGTACGTGCTCGTCGTCGCGGTGACGCCGGCGACGCTCGCGCTGTGGGAGCGGCTCGGCTGGTGGTCCGTGGTCGGAGGGCTCGCCCTCGGCGGTCTCGTCGACTGGGTGTCGATCTCGAGCGGCCAGGTGCTCGTCGGATTCGTCAACTACCTGATCGTGTGGGCGACGGTGCACCAGCTCGGGTACGCGTGGCGCGACAGGCAGCTCGCGTCGGCGTGGCCTCGGGTGGCGCTGGCGCTCGTCGGGCTCGTCGGGGTCTCCTCGCTCGTCGCGCTCGGGCCCTACCCGCTGTCGATGATCGGCATCGGCGGCGAGGTGGAGAACTCCTACCCGGCCCGGATCACCATGGCGCTGCTCGGCATGGCACAGATCGGCGTCGCGCTGCTCGCCGAGGCGCCGCTCCAGCGCTGGCTCCAGCGTCGCCGTCCGTGGACCGTGACCGTCGCCGTCAACGCCCGGATCATGACGCTCTACCTGTGGCACCTCACCGCGCTCAACCTCGTCGTCGGCATCAGCCTGCTCCTCGGCGGGGTCGGGCTGACGACGGAGCCCGGGACAGCGCGATGGTGGCTCGAGCGGCCGGTCTGGTTCGTCGTGCTCGGCGTGGTCACCGCCGGCTTCATCCGGCTGCTTGGGCGCCTGGAGAACCCCGCGGTCGAGCGGCGACCCGCGCCGCGGGCGTGGCAGTCGGCGCTGGCGACCGTCGCGGTCTGCGGCGGTCTCGCCGTCATGGCGAAGTCCGGGATCGTCGACGAGACGGGCGTCCAGTGGGTCTGGCCGCTCATCCCCGTCGCCGGGCTGCTCGCGACGCAGACGGTGCCGTTGCGGACCTTCGTCCGGTAAGGGCGCCGGGTCTCGAGGCTCGTCGCAGGGCTCCTCGCACCTCGACCAGCGCATGCCGGTCGAGGTGCGAGCTTGCGAGCCTCGGGACCGTCAACGGCCGTAGACGTGCTGGAGCACCCAGGCGTGCATGGCGATGGCCGCAGCAGCGCCGGCGTTCATCGAGCGGGTCGAGCCGAACTGGGTGATCTCGAGGACGACGTCGCAGGCCGCGAGCATTTCGGCGCTGATCCCCGGACCCTCCTGCCCGAGGACGATGACGCAGTCGCGCGGCAGGGCGTACGTCTCGAGCGGGACGGCGCCGGGGACGTTGTCGATCCCGACAACTGCCAGCCCCTCCCCCTTCGCCCAGGAGACGAAGGTCTCGACGTCCGGGTGGTGGTGCTCCACCTGGTACCGGTCGGTGACCATGGCGCCCCGCCTGTTCCAGCGCCGTCGCCCGACGATGTGGAAGGCCGCGGCACCGAGGGCGTTCGCGGTACGCACCACCGAGCCGATGTTGAAGTCGTGCTCCCAGTTCTCGATCGCGACGTGGAAGGCGTGCCGACGGGTCGCGAGGTCCGC
>JBHWMJ010000051.1:0-2937 GCA_043423105.1 Marihabitans sp. | reverse complement strand
TCGTCGAGGACGGACCGCTGGCGGACATCGTCGGTGTGCAGGTCTTCGAAGCGAACAAGGCCATCACGCGGGTGCTGCGCGACGCCGGCCGGCTGGTACGCCAGGCCAGCTACGTGCACAGCTACCCGCACTGCTGGCGCTGCCGCAACCCGCTCATCTACAAGGCGGTCTCGAGCTGGTTCGTGCGGGTGACCGAGATCAAGGACGACCTGCTCGCCGCGAACGAGCAGATCACCTGGGTGCCCGAGAACGTCAAGCACGGCCAGTTCGGCAAGTGGCTCGAGGGCGCACGCGACTGGTCGATCAGCCGCAACCGCTACTGGGGCAGCCCCATCCCGGTGTGGAAGAGCGACGACCCGAACCACCCGCGCGTCGACGTCTACGGCTCGCTCGACGAGCTCGAGCGCGACTTCGGCGTGCGCCCGACCGACCTGCACCGCCCGGCGATCGACGAGCTCACCCGCCCGAACCCCGACGACCCGACGGGCAAGAGCACCATGCGCCGCATCCCCGACGTGCTCGACGTGTGGTTCGACTCGGTCTCGATGCCGTTCGCGCAGTTCCACTACCCGTTCGAGAACGAGCAGTGGTTCGCCGAGCACAGCCCCGCCGACTACATCGTCGAGTACATCGGGCAGACGCGCGGCTGGTTCTACACGCTGCACATCCTCGCGACGGCGCTCTTCGACAAGCCGGCGTTCTCGTCGTGCATCAGCCACGGCATCGTCCTGGGCAACGACGGCCAGAAGATGTCCAAGTCGCTGCGCAACTACCCCGACGTCACCGAGGTCTTTGATCGAGACGGCGCAGACGCGATGCGCTGGTTCCTCATGAGCAGCCCGATCCTGCGCGGCGGCAACCTCGTCGTCACCGAGGAGGGCATCCGCGAGGGCGTCCGACAGGTGCTCCTGCCGCTGTGGTCGAGCTGGTATTTCTTCAGCCTCTACGCCAACGCGATGGGCGAAGGGGGTTATGAGGCGAAGTGGTCGACGGCCTCGACCGACCCGCTGGACAGGTACCTCCTCGCCAAGCTTCGTGAGCTCGTCGAGGACGTCGAGCAGCGGATGGACGCTTATGACATCGCCGGGTCGTGCGACTCGGTGCGTGGCTTCACCGACGTGCTGACGAACTGGTACATCCGTCGCTCGCGCGAGCGGTTCTGGGCGAGCGGCGACGACGCGTCGGGTGCTCAGGACGCGCAGGCCGCCTTCGACACGTTGTACACGGTCCTCGAGGTGCTCTGCCGGGTCGCGGCGCCGCTGCTGCCGCTGACGGCCGAGGAGATCTGGCGCGGCCTCACCGGCGGCCGCTCGGTGCACCTCACCGACTGGCCGGCCGCCTCGGACCTGCCCGCCGACCACGACCTCGTCGTGGCGATGGACACCGCCCGCCAGGTCTGCTCGACCGCGTCCTCGCTGCGCAAGGCGAACAAGCTCCGCAACCGGCTGCCCCTTCGCGACCTCACGGTCGTCGTGCCCGGAGCCGCTGGCCTGACCGACTTCGGTTCGATCGTCGCGGACGAGGTCAACGTCCGGCAGGTCAGCCTGCTCGACCTCGACGACCCGGCCGCCGCCGACTTCGGCGTGAGCCAGAAGCTCACGGTCAACGCTCGGGCCGCCGGTCCGCGCCTCGGTCGTGACGTCCAGCTCGCGATCAAGGGCTCCAAGAACGGCGACTGGTCGGTCGCCGAGGACGGGACCGTCACCTCTGGCGGGCTGCAGCTCGTCGAGGGCGAGTACACGCTCGAGTCGATCGCGGCCGACGACGAGAGCTCGCAGCGGGCGACCGCGATGCTGCCCGGCGGCGGCTTCGTCGTCCTCGACACCGAGGTCACCGACGAGCTCGCGGCCGAGGGTCTCGCGCGCGACGTCGTCCGTGCGGTCCAGGACGCCCGCAAGGCGGCCGGCCTCGACGTCAGCGACCGGATCAGCCTCACTGTCACCGGCAGCCAGCGGCTGTGGGAGGCGACCGTGGCGCACCAGGCGCTCATCGTCGAGGAGACGCTGGCGGTCCAGTTCGGGTCGGCGCCGCAGCTCGACGCGCTGCCCGAGGGCGAAGGGGTCGTGACGGCCGGCCTGTCCGACGGCGAGACCGTGCGGATCAAGGTCGCCCGCCAGTGACCTCTCGATGATCACGGGGGCGCTCTGGGTCCTCGGGTGCCAGCTGGTCGGCGCGGTCGTCGTGCGGTCCCTCGGCATCCCCGTCCCCGGACCGGTCGTCGGGATGGTGCTGCTCTGCGGCGTGCTCACCGTGCGGCGAGCCGGGACGGGGGAGGACGCTGACGGCGGGCCGATGGCGGGCACGCTTCGAGTCGCAGGCGGGCTGCTGCGGCACATGCAGCTGCTCTTCGTCCCGGTGTCGGTGGGGATCATGGTCCACGCCGCGACGATCCAGGACGCGTGGCTGCCCATCGCCGGCGGTCTCGTCGGGTCGTGGGCGGCCGGGCTGCTCACCGTCGCGGGGCTGTCTGCGCTGCTGCTGCGCCGTCGCCGCGCGGTAGGCGGGGGATCGAGGAAGCCGTCGTGACGGAGACCCTAGACTACCTCCGGGAGTCGCCGCTGACCTGGATCGTCGTCACCCTGCTCGCCTACCAGGGCGGGGTGAGGCTGCGTGAGCGGACCGGCGGGCACCCGCTGGCCCAGCCGGTGCTCGTGGCCGCGGGTGCCATCGTCGTGCTGCTGCTGGTCGTCGGCGTCGACTACGAGACGTACTGGTCGGGCGGGAGCCTCATCCATGCGCTGCTCGGCCCGGCGACCGTCGCGCTCGCAGTGCCCCTGCACCAGCAGGCCCACCACCTGCGCGAGATGCTCAGACCGATCCTCGTCGCGCTCCCGGTCGGGGCGCTCGTATCGATCGGCTCTGGCATGCTCCTCGTGCGCTGGCTCCGGGGCAGCGAGTCGCTCGAGCTGACCATCGCCCCGAAGTCGGCGACACACG
>JBHWMJ010000049.1:0-3664 GCA_043423105.1 Marihabitans sp. | reverse complement strand
TGACTCTCGGCGGACGCCGGCGAGGCGAAGGGGTGGCCGACCTCTGCGAGCGTCGTCCGGACGCGGTCGTGGCCGCGGGACGCCTGGACGAAGGGGGCTGCTGCGCGGGGCGCTTCGGGGCCGGACGTGGGCCCGGGCGCTGGCCCTGACCGGTCGTGGGTCGCGCCGCGCGGGTCGACGAGGACCGAGACGACGAGCGGTTGGACGACGAGCGGGTCGAGGTGCGGGGACCGCTGCCGGAGCCAGGGCGGCGCTGCGTCACGTCGTCCTCCTCTGGTCGTGCGGGCTTGTCGGGTCGGGCTCTCAGTCCGTGCTCTTCGCCGCCGTGGCGGCCTTGGGCTTGCTCGTGGTCTTGCTCTCGGTCTTCGCCGTGCTCTTCTTCTTGTCTGCTGTCGCGCCCTTCGTCGTGCTCGACGCTCCCCCGTCGGCCGGCCCCGTGCCAGACGCTGCAGGCGCGCTGCCGCCGGTGGCCCGAGCGGCTGCCCCCACGCTAAATCCCTCGGGCTTCTTGGCCGGCTTCGCCACGCCGAGGACCTTGCCCTGCTCCAGGTCGACGAAGGCCGCGCTGTCGGCCGGCACCATCCCCAGGCTCCGAGCCCGCTCGGCGAGGTGCTGCGGCGCGGACCGGGCGTTGACGTCGAGCGCGAGCGCCTCCCGGGTGTCGACGAGCTCCGCGGAACGGGCCTCGAGGCGGCCGACCTCGAAGGAGTCGCGCGCCATCGCCGTGTTGAGCGCCAGCACCCCCGCCAGGCCAGCGAGCAGCAGGCTGACGAAGAGCACGGGGAACCACGGCGAGCCCGTGGCGTCGGCAGCGGTGAGGACGCGCAGCTCTCGCGCTGCGGCGCCCCCCTTCGTCGGGGTGCGGCGGGCGATGGTCGTCGCGGTGCTCAGCTGGCTCATCGCGAGGTCCTCTCCGGGTGGGGTGCGCGTCGGGTGGGTCGGATGCGCTCGGCCGCCCGCAGGCGGACCGAGGCAGATCGGGGGTTGGCGGCCAGCTCGGCCGCGTCGGGGACGGCTGCGCCACGGGTGAGCAGGCGCAGCTCGGGGGCGTGCTCCTCGAGCTCGACGGGGAGCCCGGCGGGTGAGGTGGAGGCGGCACCGGCGGCGAGCGCACGCTTGGTGATCCGGTCCTCGAGGGAGTGGAAGGACAGCACGGCGATGCGACCACCGACGGCGAGCCGCCCGAGCGCCTCGGGCAGCGCCCGGGCCCAGACGGCGAGCTCGGCGTTGACCTCGATCCGCAGCGCCTGGAAGGTGCGCTTGGCCGGGTGACCACCCCCGCGCTGGGAGGCGGCGGGGATCGTGGAGCGGAGCAGCTCGACGAGCCGGGCCGAGGTCTCGAAGGGGGCCCGCTCACGCTCGCGCACGACGGCCCGGGCGATCTTGCGGGCGAAGCGCTCCTCGCCGTACTCGTGGAGCACCCGGGAGAGCTCCCGCTCGGCGTAGCCGTTGAGGACGTCGGCGGCGGTCGTCGGCGCACCCGGGTCCATCCGCATGTCGAGCGGTGCGTCCTGCGCGTAGGCGAAGCCGCGCTCGGCCTCGTCGAGCTGGAAGCTGCTTACCCCGAGGTCGAAGAACATCGACTGGGCCTGGGCGATACCGAGGTCGTCCAGGGCCGCGCCGATCTCGTCGTTCGTGGCGTGGACGTAGTCGACGCGGTCGGCGAAGGGGGCCAGCCGCGCCTGGGCGAGCTCGAGGGCGAGCGGGTCTCGGTCGATGGCGACGACCCGGACGCCGGGGTGGCGCTGGAGCACGGCCTCGGCGTGCCCACCCATGCCGAGGGTGCCATCGACATGGACGGCCCCGTCGCCGAGGACGGGGCCGAGGAGGTCGAGGACGGGCTCGAGCATGACGGGGACGTGGCGCTCGGCTGCTCCAGCCGCCGCGTCCCTCGTGGTCATCGTCGCTCCTGCTCTGCCTGTGTGGTGGTGGGTCGTGGTCCCGGGTGGCTGCTGGGTCCTGGTCCCCATCCGGACCGGTCCGACGCGGGGGAAGTCGCGTCGGCGTCGGCTCGGCTGGAGGCCGGGGCCCAGCAGCGGCTCACATGAGTCCCGGGATCACCTCGTCGGACTGGTCGGAGAAGGCCTGCTCGGTCTCGGCGAGGTAGCTGTTCCACGCCTCGGAGTCCCACAGCTCGAGCCGGTTGCCGGCGCCGATGACGGTGCAGTCCTTCGTCAGGCCGGCGTACTGGCGCAGAGCGGCGGGGATGGTGACGCGGCCCTGCTTGTCGGGGATCTCGTCCGAGGCGCCGGAGAGGAAGACACGCATGTAGTCACGAGCAGCCCGGCTGCTCGTCGGCGCCTTCTGCATCTCGGTGGCGATCTCGGTGAACGTCTCGAGCGGGAAGACGTAGAGGCAGCGCTCCTGGCCGCGGGTCACGACGAGACCGGTGGCGAGACGGTCGCGGAACTTCGCCGGCAGGAAGAGCCGGCCCTTGTCGTCCAGACGTGGGGTGTGGGTACCGAGGAACACCGGCTCACCTCCCCTGCTGCTCGACCCTCCGGGCGCCACCGTGTCCCGATGTCCCCCACTTTACTCCACCATGTCTCCCTCATCCACCCATCTGACCCCCAAATCCGACAAATTTCCTCGACTTTCCCTAGGGAAAAGGCGGTGGTGCAAAGTGGGGAAAGATCCGGTCCTTCGGCCGACGAAGGGGTCGAGCGGGTTCCCTCTCCCCTCGACTCACCGCGGTACCCCGCGCAGGGGGCCCGGGCATCCGCCCCTTCGCCGTAGGGTCGGGAGCACAGTGGTGCGTCGTGGGAGAGCCTCGGCGGCATGGTGAGCACGCACGTCAGCGAACGAGAGGACCGCGGTGACCCCGGCAGAGCAGACCCGTCAGGACACCCGCCCGAGCGCGCCCACCCCCGACGAGCTGGCGCACCTCGTCGACGTCGGGTCACGGCTCACCACGACGATCAACGCCGTCGTCGAGGGCAAGGCCGACGTCGTGAGCACCGCGGTCACCGTGCTGCTGGCCGAGGGGCACCTGCTCGTCGAGGACGTCCCCGGCGTCGGCAAGACGATGCTCGCCAAGACCCTGGCCCGCGCCATCGACGCCTCGGTCCGGCGGATCCAGTTCACGCCAGACCTGCTGCCGAGCGACATCACCGGCGTGAGCATCTTCAACCAGGACACGCACCAGTTCGTCTTCCGCCAGGGCGCGGTCTTCGCCAACGTCGTCGTCGGTGACGAGATCAACCGGGCCTCGCCGAAGGCCCAGTCCGCGCTCCTCGAGTGCATGGAGGAGCACAGCGTCACGGTCGACGGGACAACGCACCCGCTCCCCCACCCCTTCATCATCATCGCCACGCAGAACCCGGTGGAGATGGAGGGCACCTACCCCCTGCCCGAGGCCCAGCGGGACCGCTTCATGGCCCGGGTCTCCGTCGGCTACCCCGACCGGCGGGCCGAGGTCGAGATGCTCGACCACCACGGCGCCCGGTCCCCGCTCGACGACGTGAGCCCGGTGACCGACGCCTCCGGCATCGCCGGACTCATCCGAACGGTGCGCGGCATCCATGCCTCGCAGGCGGCCCGGCAGTACGTCGTCGACCTCGCCGCCGCCACCCGGTCGCACCAGGCGATCCGCCTCGGCGCGTCGCCGCGGGCCACGCTGCACCTGCTGCGTGCCGCCCGCTCCCGCGCCGCCCTCGCCGAGATG
>JBHWMJ010000048.1:0-7597 GCA_043423105.1 Marihabitans sp. | reverse complement strand
TTACGCGCGCCGTAAGGTTGCCGCCGGCGGGCGCGCTCGCCCCCAGCCCGCTCTGCGGCGGCGGCGACTGTCGAGGGGCGCGCGGCGGTGCGCGCGGGGGCCTTCTTGGCCGTGGCCTTTTTCGTCGCCGTGGTCTTCTTGGTGGCCGCCTTCTTCGCAGGAGCCTTGACTCCTGCGCTCTTCTTTGCGGCCGTCTTCTTCGCGGTCGCCTTCGTCGCCGTCTTCTGCGCCATCAGTCCTTCTTCCCAGACAGGTCCATCGCGGAGATCGCGCGTTCCGCCACCTCGGTCGCCATCCAGCTCGGTCGCACGGCCGACCCGAGGAAGAACCTGCGGTGGGTCAGCGTCGCGGCGAAGGACTCGAAGGCGGCGCGGGTCGTGTACCGCGGCTCGAAGTGCATCTCCTCGCGCATCCGGGTCGTGTCGAGCCCTCTCCCGAAGGCGAGCAGGTCGAGCTGGTCGGGGCCGGTGTCGATCATCCCGACCCGCTGGAGCATGCCGGTGACGAGCCCGCTGCCCGACTTGGGCACGACGACGAAGGGGCGTCCAGCGATGTTCGCGGCCTGGCTGGCGGTGATGATGCCGTCGCCGGCGATGTTGACGGTCCCGACGGCGGGTCCGGTGACGGCCAGCGCCAGGGCGTCGGCGACGTCGTCCTCGTGGACGAACTGAAGCCGCGCGTCGTACCCCAGCGGCAGCGGCACCACAGGCAGCGAGAAGAGATCGGTCATGGCCGTGCGGATCCGCGGGCCGATGACGTTGGCGAAGCGAAGCATGGTGATGTCGACGTCGGGTCGGCGCCGGGCGAAGCCGCGGACGTACCCCTCGACCTCGACGGAGTCGCGACCCCAGCCGCCGCCGGGCAGCCGGCGGGCCGAGTACTCCTCCTTGAACATCGCCGGGTCCTTCGGGCTGGACCCGTAGACCGCGGCGGCGGACTTCACGACGACCCGCTCGAGGCTCTCTGCCTTCTGGCACGCAGCGAGGAGCTGCATCGTGCCGATGACGTTGATCTCCTTCTGCGAGGTCCGCCCGCCACCCGCCGACGGTGTGGCGATGACCGACATGTGCACGACGGTGTCGACCTCGTTGTCGCTGAGGATGCGCGTGATGAGAGGGCTGCGGATGTCGGCGCGGACGAACTCCGCGCGGCCGATGCCGTGGCGCGGCGGGACGACGTCGACACCGATGATCCGATCGACCGACTCCTCGCGGCTCAACCGGCGGGCGTAGGCGCCACCCAGGTGCCGGGAGACCCCGGTGATGAGCACGGTGCGAGCCACCCCGCACCTCCTTCTCGTCCGTGGGGAGGGACGACCGCGTCGCGGTCGCCGCACGTCCCAGAGCCTAACGATCCGGGCGCCGCGCCAGGACCGTGAGGGTGGCCTTCGCAGCGTGAGACCGCCCACCCCACCTGTGCGCCCGGGGACGACGAAGGGGCCCCGTGGCCGGGGCCCCTTCGTCACCGCTCACTTCTTGTTGCGGCGCTGGTGTCGCGTCTTGCGGAGCAGCTTGCGGTGCTTCTTCTTGGCCATCCGCTTGCGGCGCTTCTTGATGACAGAACCCAATGCATCGTCCTTCTCGTCGGTCGATCGCCGGGGCGATCGCGGTCTCGTCGGCGGTCGGCAGCCGTCCTGACGTCGTGCAGGGCTCCACCGGTCGTGAAGAGTCGGTTGGTCAGCCTATCGGCCGCACCGCCCCAGCCCAAACCTGTGGGTCAGGCCGTCTCGACGAAGGAGCTGTCGAGGTAGGCGTTGACCGCCTCCTCCGGCACGCGGAAGGACCGACCGACCCGGACCGCCGGCAGCTCGCCGTTGTGGACCATCCGATACACGGTCATCTTCGACACCCGCATGATCGAGGCCACCTCGGCGACGGTGAGGAAGCGCACCTCACTCAGTCGGTCGTCGGACATGTCCACCTCGATCTCTGGCCGGTCGCATCGTTGGCGCACGTCACCAACGGACGTCTACGTCCCGTGCTGGGGTAACCATAGGGGCAGATGTGACTCCTGGGAAGTGGCTGGACGAACATTGGGCGACGAGTCCAGCCGACACGCCGGTCACGGCGGGCGAAATCCCGTCAGTCGAACCAGATGTCGAGCCCGTGCAGCGGGAAGACGGCCTCTCGGGTAGCCATGATCGCGCGGTCGACGTCGCTGTGCGGGTTGTACCCCATCGACCACGGCTGGACCCAGATGGGCAGCTCCTTGGCGGGCAGGTCCCCCATCCGCGCCGGCGGCTCGGCGCCGGCGACCGTCTTGACGTGCTGGGAGTAGTCATCCGGCACCTCGGTGGCGGCGGCCACCGGCTTGTGCGCGGCGATCGCCGTGAGGTGGGTCCACGACCTAGGGACGACCCCGACGAGGTCGTACCCTCCCCCGCCGAGCGCCACCCAGCGGCCGTCGCAGAGCTCGTGCGCCAGGCGGTGCATCGTCACCATCGCGTGACGCTGCGCGTCCACCGAGAGCGCCATGTTCGCGAGCGGGTCGGTGGCGTGGGTGTCGCAGCCGTGCTGCGTGATGAGCACCTGGGGCTCGAATGCCCGCACGAGAGGGAGGATCGCGGCGGAGATGGCTCGCAGCCAGGGCGAGTCGGTGACGCCGGGCGGCAGCGCGATGTTCACGGCCGTCCCCGGGGCCGAGGGGCCTCCGGTGTCCCCCGGCCAGCCCGTGCCGGGGAAGAGGGTGCGACCGGACTCGTGGATCGAGCAGGTGAGGACACGCGGGTCGTCGTAGAAGATCTCCTGCACGCCGTCGCCGTGGTGGACGTCGACGTCGACGTAGGCGATCCGCTCCACACCCTGGTCGAGGAGCCACTGGATGCCCACGGCGATGTCGTTGTACACGCAGAAGCCGGAGGCTCGGTCGGCCATCGCGTGGTGCATCCCGCCGGTGAAGTTCACCCCGTGCTCGGCCTCTCCCCGCCACACCCGCTGGGTGACGGCGAGGGTGCCGGCGACGATGCGCGCGCCCGCCTCGTGCATGCCGGCGAAGGCAGGGACGTCCTCGGTGCCGATGCCGCACGAGGTGTCGGCGATCGACGGGTCGGCGCTGACAGCCTTGACCCGCTCGACGAACTCGCGGTCGTGGACCGTCAGGAGCACCTCGTCGTCGGCCACACCGGGATTGATGACCTCGACGTCGTCGAGCACGCCCAGCGCCTGCGCCAGTCGTGCGGTCAGGTCGATCCGCAACGGACCCATCGGGTGGCCGGCCCCGAAGTCGTACCGCGTGAAGTCCTGCCCCCACACCACGCACGCCTGTGTGCTCATGCTCAGCACGCTACTCGCACTACGCTCACCATGAACCGGTGGCCCTCACAGGAGGAGATTCGTGACGTGGGCAAGTCAAGACTGCACAACGAGGACATCCTCGTCATCGGTCTCGGGCGCTTCGGCGGGGCCGTCGCTACCGAGCTGCACCGCCTGGGCAACCGGGTGACCGCCGTGGAGGTCGACCACGAGCTCGCCGAGTCATTCCTCGGCAGGGTGGGTCGGATCGTCCAGGGGGATGCGACGTCGGTGACCTTCATGCAGGAGCTCCGGCCCCAGGACTTCTCGGCGGCCGTCCTCGGCGTCGGCTCGTCCGTCGAGGCGTCGGTGCTCGCCGCCGTCAACCTCATCGACGCCGGCTGCCCGAAGGTCTGGGCGAAGGCTGTCAGCCCGGAGCACGCGCGCATCCTCAACCGGATCGGCGTCCAGCACGTCATGTCGCCGGAGATCGAGTCCGGTCAGCGTCTGGCGCACCTCATCGGCGGCAAGCTCATCGACTACATCGAGTTCGACGACGGCTTCGCGATCGTCAAGATGCTCCCGCCCCAGGAGGCGGTCGGCTTCACCCTCGAGCAGTCGCAGCTGCGGACGAAGTACGGGGTGACGATCGTCGGGGTGAAGCCACCCGGCGAGGACTTCACCTACGCCAAGCCGGAGACGAAGGTGCACGCCAGCGACACGCTCATCGTCAGCGGGCCGACGACGCTCATCGAGCGGCTCGCAGCGCGCCCCTGACGCGCCGGTCCTCCCGCGGGGTTCGTCAGCCGCGGTCGTCGCCGAGGGCGAGGACCATGGCGATCTCCTCCTCGGAGTCACCCTGGACCCGCATGGGCCGTCGACGGTCCGTGGGGCGGAAGCCGAAGCTGCTCGCGAAGGCGACACCGCGTGCGTTGTCCGTCCCGACCCAGTAGAAGAGCCGACTCAGGCCCTGGTCGCGCCCGTAGGCGGCGGCCTCGCGCACGAGCGTCGCGGCGACGCTGCGACCGCGCCACTCGGGGTCGACCCAGAGACCGAAGAGCTGACCCGCGTCGGGGCTCGACTCCTCCGGTGCGCCGCCGATGCTCACGATGCCGACCTTGTCCCCGTCGGCCTCGGCGAGGAGCCGGTGACTGCGCTCCATCCGGTCGCGCCAGAACTGCTCCGGCTCGGCCGCCTCGTCGTCGTGCGAGGCGACGAAGGCGTCGGGCGACTCTTCGAGCGCGGCGAGGCGAACCTCGCGGTAGGTCTCCCACTCGTCCTCGGACAGCGCGCGCACGGTGATCTCGCTCATGGCGCCTACTCTGTCATGCCCTTCGCGGTCCGGTCGCGCCGGTCACCAGGAGTTCACGCGTCCTCGGGGTCGCCGAGCAGGAGCTCCATCTCGAGCTCGCACACCTGCTCGTAGGCCGGGGACGGGCTGCGGTCGCCAGTCTCCACGAAGCCGAGCCGCCGGTACGCACCGGCTGCCCGCGAGTTGTCCTCGGCGACCTGGAGCACGATGCGGTCGAGACCGAGATCACGTGCCTCTGCGACGAGGGCGGTCACGAGAGCCTCGGCCGCACCCGCCCCGCGGGCATGGGCCGCCACCCACATGCCGACGAGCCAGCTCTCCCCCGGCGCCTGGTCCGGGGCATGCCACAAGGTCACCGCACCCACCGGGAGCTCACGCTCACCGAGCCGTCCGTAGGCCAGCCAGGTCGTCCCCTTCGCCCGGTCCCGCCAGAGCGACTCGGGGTAGTCGCGCTCACGCGCGTAGGTGCTGCCGTAGGCGAAGGGGGTGTCGAGCAGCATCGCGAGCCGGACGGCTCGCAGGTCGGCCCAGTCATCCTCGGTCAGGCGTCGGACCGACGTGACGGGCGAAGGTTCGGTCACGAGCCCGAGGAGCGACGGGCACAGGCCTCGACCGCCCGGGCGAAGGCCTCGCGGACACCCCCGGCCTCGAGCTCACGCAGTGCAGCGGCGGTCGAGCCGCCGGGCGAGGTGACCTGGGAGCGGAGGATCACCGCTTCCTCACCGGTCTCTCGGAGCATCGTCCCGGCGCCCAGGGCGGCCTGCACGGCAAGGTCGCTCGCGACGCCCCGGGGCAGACCACCGGCGACGCCGGCGTCGACGAGGGCCTCGACGACGAGGAAGAAGTACGCCGGCGCAGACCCGGACAGAGCCGTGGCGATGTCCTGCTGGGACTCGGGCACGACGACGGTGCGTCCGGTGGGTGCGAGGACGTCCTGGATCGCGGCCACCTGGTCCTCGGCGACCGACTCGCCGGACGAGAGCACCGTCATGCCTTGACCGACCCGGGCCGGGGTGCTCGGCATGCCCCGCACGGCAGCGACGCCGTCGGGCAGCGCCTTCTGGAGCTCCGCCAAGGTGATGCCGAGAGCGAGCGAGACCACGACAGACCCCGGGCGGAGCGAGTCGTGGACGCTCTCCAGCAGCGCCTCGACGTCGTAGGGCTTGACCGTCACGAGGTGGATGTCGGCCGTCGCAGCGGCCTGCTCGGCACTCACCGCACACACCCCCGGCCGCTGGCCGAGCTCGGTGGCCTGCTCGGCCCGCCGGACCACCACGAGGAGCTCAGGTGCGTCCTCGTCGCGGGCAGCAAGAAGTCCGTCGAGGATGGCGCCACCCATGCTCCCGACGCCATACAGGGCCACGACTGCACGCTGCTGGATCACACCCGGCAGCGTAGTGGCGTCAGCCCTGACCGGTGAGGATGGTGACGAGCCGGCGCAGGGTGGCCGGTCGCTCGGCGAGGTCCGCGAGGTAGTCGAACCACTCGGGGCCGTAGGGCACGAGCACGCGCACGAGGTGCCCGGCGTCGGCGCTGCGCACCTGCAGCTCAGGCTGCGCTCCGAGGTAGACCTGGTACTCGACGTCCCGGCCACGACCGTGGTGCTCGGCCAGGGCGTCGGTCACCTCGAGCAGGGCCGGGTCCTGGGTAGCGACCATCGGGCGCGGGCCAGATGCGAGGAGCGTGCTGAGGCAGCGGACGTAGGCGAGGTCCGCCTCGTGACGGTCCGACCACGCCGTGCGGGAACCCTCGCGGGGTCCGCCGCGGACGAGGCGGACCGGGATGCCGAGGTCGGCGAGGCGGGCGCAGTCGCGCTCGCCTCGGTGCCGCCGAGCGAGCACCGAGATCCGCAGAGGCGGCGGCGACGTGGCCGACCACAGCGAGGCGACGGTGGCCTGGAGCTCGTCCTCGAGCTCCGGCGCGACGGTGCGCAGCGTGATCCCGACCCCACCACCGGACGCATGGTCGAGGAGGTCGACGAGGGTCTGCCGGAAGGCCTCTGGCTCTGAGCGGCCCAGCCCGAGCCGCGCCGGCGCGAGGACCACGCCGAGCGGTGAGGTGGCGTGGGTATCCCCCTTCGCCAAGATGGCCGCGTCGAGCGCCTCCGTGGCGCTGCGGACGTTGGCGCTCAGCTGGGTGTCGTCGGTGACGGGAGGGCAGAGGGGCTCGATCGAGGCCCGCCGCCCGGTGCGGCCAAGGTCGAGGGCGGTGTCGACGGCATCGCCGACGGTGGGGCCGGCGACGAAGCGGCGGCGGGCAGCCAGCACGGGCGCGCTCGCCTCGGTCCGCTCCCGCAGGCGCGGGCCGGCCAGGGTGTCGAGGGTCTGCCGACGGACTCGGTCGAAAACGGGTCGCGGGCTCACGCCGGGGGCTCCGGGTCGGTGACGGTCGGCTCGATACCGGCCGGGACGTGCAGCCGGTAGGCACCGGGCTGGATCCGCCAGGTCGTCGAGGTGCCGGGGTCGAGGAGCTCGCCGTCGGCGTTGACGCCGAAGCGGTGGCTCGTCGTCGTCTCTATCCGGACCTCGGTGCCGCGCAGCCGCTGCACTCCCTCGAGGGTCTCGACGTCACCGGACTTCAGCCGCAGGGCGTAGAGGAGCCGCTGGGGTCGGGTCCGGGCCTCGGCGATGACGATGTGGGCCAGTCCGTCGCCGGGTGCGGCGTCTGGCGCGAGCTCGGCGCCTCCGCCGATGCTCGTGCCGTTGGCCATGCCGACCTGCATGAGCCGGGTCGTCCCGTCGGCGACGACCTCGCCGTCCACGGTGACCCGCATCTTCCACCCGGCCTTCCGGACGCCGGCGAGGACGGTGCCGACGACGTAGCCGAGCGGCCCGAGACCGACGGTGCCGAGACGCTCCTTCCACGGTGTGGCGAGGCGACCGGCCTCGTCACCGGCACCGACGTGCACGGCGTTGACGATGACCCGCTCGTCGTCGTCGCGGATGACGTCGATCGGGCGAAGGGGGCCGTGCACGACGACCTCGACCGCAGCGAGCGGGTCCTCCGGGATCGATACCGACCGGGCGAAGTCGTTGCCCGTCCCCAGCGGGACGAG
>JBHWMJ010000037.1:0-9551 GCA_043423105.1 Marihabitans sp. | reverse complement strand
TATGTCCGCCCTGCCGGCGTCGAGGACGGACTGGGCGACCTCGGCGATCGCCCCGGCGATCTTCGAGTTGTTGGGGCCAGGGGTCGGCCCGAGCCCGACCGGCAGGTCGTCGTAGGGCTCGGCCTTGGTAGGCAGGCTCTCGACGGCGACAATCGTCGTCACCTCGAAGCCGTCGTCGTCGATCTCGCTGGTCATCTCCTCGACGAGCACCTCGCGGGCGCCGTTCGGCAGGTCCCCCTGACGAAGCGGTCCGGGTGCCGGGGCGTAGACGGCCACGAGCTTGCTGCCCGCTCCGGCCCGGGCGCCACCGGTCATCTCGCCGCGGAGCCGGATCCTCCGGCGAAGGTTCCCGCGGGCCGGCTTCGCCCACGGCTCGTGCTCCTCGGCGGAGGAGGCGACGAAGACGTCGGTGCCCCGGGCCCACTGCGAGGGACCGCGCTCGAGCCGCTCGAAGTACCCCCACCAGAAGGGCTTGTCCTCGCGCCGGTGGTACTGCACCGCCGCGCCGAGCATCGCCAGTGCCTGCTGCTCCGGGGTGCGCTCTGCGCGAGGGACGTCGTCGACGAGGTCGCGCAGCGCCACCTCGAGCGGGTGCGGGTCCTCGACCTTGGCGTCCGGATCAGCGTCGGCTCGGCTCGGCGTCGGCGCGACCCCGGCCTCGGTCGCCCGGGCCAGCAGCCAGTCGCGGAGCCTCAGGGTCGACAGACAGTCGTACTCGTTGTACTGACGGATGTCCTCAAGACGCTTGTCGGCGAGCGCCTGGTCGCCGACAAGCTCCGCCTGGGCGTACCGGTGGTACTCGACGATCGAGTCGCCGCCACCGGTGACGCCGTCGTCGTCGCGGCGCTCCTCGCCCATGTAGAGCGGCTCGAGCTTCTTGATCGAGTACGACGGCGAGCCGACGCGCACCGCAGCCTTGACGACGTCGTAGAGGTCGACGAGGACCCCGTCGACGAGCAGCCCGTCGACCTGCTCCTGGCCGACGCCGTGGCGCGCGGCGAGACGCAGCAGGGCTGCCCGCTCGTAGTTCGCGTAGTGGTAGACATGCAGGTCGGGCCAGCGCCGCCGCCGCTGCTGGAGCCAGTCGAGGAACTCGACCAGCGCTTGCCGCTCCCCATCTCGGTCGTGCGCCCAGAAGGCCCGGTACGTGTCCTTGCCGTCGTCGACGTACAGGCACCCGAAGAGGTACTCCAGCCCCCAGTCGCCGGACCCAGGGACGTGCCATGTCGGGTCGCCCTCGAAGTCGAAGAAGACGTCGCCCTCGCTCGACGGCGGGATGCTCGCCAGGGCCTCGGGCGCGTGGACCTCGAAGGGGAGCCCGCCCGTCTCGGCCGCGGACCGCTGGAGCCGGGCCTGGGCGACGATCGCCGCGAGCCGCTCGGCGCGGATCTCGGGGATCACAGCCCCCTCCGGCAGGTCGGCGAGCTGCGCAGCGGTCGTGATGCCTGCGTCGTGCAGGGCGGCCCGCTGGTCGAGGTGGACCTTGGCGACCCTGAGCACGTCGTCACGGTCGTTCAGCTCGCTCACGCAGCGGTCGCACCGCAGACAGCGCTCGACGTCGGGGTCCGCCCAGTCGACGGGTGCGTCGGCGGCGAGGTGCGCGCTGACGGCTCTCGCGAGGCGTGCCCGTCGCGCCCGCACGACCGGAAGGAGGTCGGCCAGCCGGGTGTCGGACACCTCGTCGTCGCCGAGGACGAGCCGGACGAAGGGGGCGAGCCGCACGTCCTCGCGGCCGGCCAGGGCGTCGCGCAGGACCTGGGCGTAGGCGCCCGCCTGGAGAAGCGCGGTGACCGACTCGCTGCGGGCGAGCTTGGCGTCGCAGACGACCCACGCCCCGTCGTCGTCGCGGACGAGGAAGTCGACGAACCCGAGGAAGTCGCCGTCGAAGACGCACGCCTGGTGGATGACCTGGACCGCCGGGTCGGCCATGAGAGCGATCGTCTCGTCCATGCCGGCCTCCAGACCTGCGGGGGTGCGCTCCGGGGCGCTCGCACCGCGCACGCCACCGGGATGCTCACGGTTCAGCCGCTGCAGGACCCGCTGCTCGTGGGCGACGCCCAGCTCGGCTGCCCGCCGGGCCATCTCGTCGACGGGTGCCTCCACCCCTTCGCGCCGGCCGAGTCGGACGTCGAGCTCGGCGAGCATCGCGTGCTCGCACGTGCTGGCCGCCCGCAGGTCGCTCGCCGAGAGGACCACGGGGCCGAGGGCCTCGTCAGAGGCGTCGGGGAAGAGCATGGCGCCAGGCTACGAGGGAGCGCCGACACTCACACCCAGCTGGGGAACCACATCCGCCACTGCCAGTGCTCGTACGGGATGACCTGCGCGGTGTAGATCGGCCAGTTGAAGGCGAAGTTCGCCAGCACGACCAGCAGGTAGACCCCAAGGAGGGCATAGCCGATCTGGCGTCGCCTCGGCGCCGCCCCGGCCGGGGGGAGGAGCAGCGCGAGCAGGTAGACCACCGCCAGCACGATCCACGGCTGGAAGGCGATCGTGTAGAAGGTGAAGATCGTCCGGTGCTGGATGAGGAACCACGGCAGCCAGCCGCCCGCGAGGCCCGCGAGGATCGCCCCGGCGCGCCAGTCGCGCCGCATCGCCCACGCCACGAGCAGGACGAAGAGCGCCGCCGTCGCCAGCCACCACACCGACACCGAGCCGAGCGAGCTGATCGCCTTGCTGCACTTGTCGACGTCGCAGCCGTAGTCGCCCGGCCCCTTCGTCTCGTAGAAGAAGGACGTCGGGCGGGACTGGATCGACCACGACCACGGGTTCGACTCGTAGGAGTGTGGCGAGGTCAGCCCGTTGTGGAAGGTGAGGATCTCCTGGTGGTACTGCAGGAGGGAGCGAAGGGGGGCAGGCAGCCAGCCGACCCCTTCGCCCGGGTGCTCCTCGGCCCAGCGGCGCGCGTAGCCGTGCTCGCTGCGGAACCAGCCGACGAAGCTCGCGAGGTAGGTCACGAGGATGACCGCCGTCATCGACACGAAGGCCCAGACACCGTCCTTGAGCACCCCGCCGAGGAACCAGTGCCGCACCCCGGCAGCGCGCCGGGCTCCAATGTCCCAGAAGACGGTCATCAGCCCGAAGGCGACGAAGAAGTACAGGCCTGACCACTTCGTGCCCGCCGCCAGGCCGAGCATGAGCGCCGCGACGAGACGCCACGGCCGCCACCAGACCATCGGCCCGTAGCGCCACCGCGTGCCCGGCGGCGCCGACCCGACGAGGTGCGCCAGCCGCTCCCGGTAGTGGTCGCGGTCGACGAGCAGCGCCCCGAAGGCCGCGAGCGCGAAGAACATGAGGATGATGTCGAGCAGCCCGGTGCGCGAGTGGACGAAGTGGTGCCCCTCGAAGGCGGTGATGAAGGCCGCGACTGTCCCGAGGAGGCTGCTCGCGAAGAGTCGCCGCGCGATCCGCCCGACGATGAGGATCGAGATCGTCCCGAGCACCGCCACCGAGAAGCGCCACCCCCACGAGCTCGTCGCCCCGAAGATCCATTCGCCGAAGGCGATGACCCACTTGCCCACCGGTGGGTGGACGACCATGTCGCCCTCGGTCGTCTTGAAGACGTCGAGGGTGCCGTGGGTGAAGAGAGGGTCGACCTCCTCGCCCTCCCCCTTCCAGCGCATCTCGACGCCGTACCTGAGCATCGAGACGCCCTGCTTGACGTAGTACGTCTCGTCGAAGACGAGCTGGTGCGGCCGGTCGAGCCGCCAGAAGCGCAGGATGCCGCCGAGGACGGCGAAGGTCAGCGGTCCCCACCAGCCGAGGAGCCGCTCGCGCCGGGAGTCCCACGTGGGGAGCCGACCGACCAGGCGCGCGCGAAGGCTCTCGACGCGCTCCATGGCCCGCATCGTAGGCGAGACCCACGGTGGTCGAGGTGCGACGTCGGAGCCTCGAGACCCTGACACGATGGCCGCATGCCCCTGATCCTCGCCGCCACGCCCATCGGCGACCCGCGCGACGCCGCGCCGCGCCTCACCGAGGTGCTCGCGAGCGCCGAGGTCGTCGCCGCCGAGGACACCCGCCGCCTGCGGCGCCTCTGCGCCGCCCTTGGGGTCACCCCGTCGGGTCGGGTCGTCAGCTATCACGAGCACAACGAGGCGGCCCGCACCGAGGACCTCGTCGCGGCGGTGGCGAAGGGGGAGAGCGTCGTCCTCGTGACAGACGCGGGGATGCCCTCGGTCTCGGACCCGGGCTACCGGGTGGTGAGAGCGTGCGTCGACGCCGACCTGCCCGTGACGTGCGTGCCCGGCCCGAGCGCGGTGCTCATGGCGCTCGCGGTCTCGGGGCTGCCGGTGGACCGTTTCTGCTTCGAGGGCTTCCTGCCCCGCAAGGACGGTGAGCGGCGCAGGGTGCTCGCCGAGCTGACGGGGGAGCGGCGGACGATGGTCTTCTTCGAGGCGCCCCACCGGCTGGCCACCGCCCTCGGCGCGATGGCGGAGGTCTTCGGGCCGGAGCGCCCGGCCGCGGTGTGCCGCGAGCTGACGAAGACCTACGAAGAGGTCCGCCGGGGCGGGCTCGCCGAGCTCGCCGAGTGGGCGGTAGAGGGGGTGCGGGGAGAGATCACCGTCGTCGTCTCGGGCCTGCCCGCAGGCGTTGGGGTGGTCGGTCTCGAGGACGGCGTGGCCCGGGTCGCGGAGCTCGTCGCCGCCGGGACCCGCCGCAAGGAGGCCGCCGCCCAGGTCGCCGCCGAGACCGGCCTGAGCAAGAAGGCCCTCTACGACGCCGGGCTCACCTGACCCGACCACGGCCCACGCCCCGTCCCGTAAACCGGTTCCACGAATGATGCTCAGACATCGTGTCTAGTGATGCTAGGTTGTCACCATGCGCACGACGGTCACACTCGACCCTGACACCGAGGCGCTGATCCGCCAGGTGATGCTGGAGCGCGGGGTGACCTTCAAGCAGGCGCTCAACGACGCGATCCGCGCGGGTGCTCGTGAGCGTCCGGCGTTCCGGACGACGACCCGGGCCATGGGCTCGGCCCGCACCGATCTCGACCGCGCGCTGCGTCTGGCGGGGGACCTGGAGGACGACGAGCTCGTCCGCCGCATGCAGGTCGGCAAGTGAGGCTCGTCGACGCCAACGTCCTGATCTACGCGGTCAACGAGGACGCCCGGCACCACGAGGCGTCGCGGACGTGGTTGGACCGCGCTCTCTCGGGCGGTGACACCGTGGGGTTCGCCTGGGTGCCCCTGCTGGCCTTCGTCCGTCTGACGACCCGACCGGAGCTGTTCGCCGCCCCCCTGCGGGTCGACGAGGCGATGAACCAGGTCTCTGAGTGGCTCGCAGCGCCGGGTGCGGTGACGGTCACGCCGGGCCCGACCCACGGCGAGCGTCTCGCACGGCTGCTCGCGGAGGTCGGGAGCGGCGGCAATCTCGTCAACGACGGCCACCTTGCCGCCCTGGCTCTCGAGCACAGGGCCGAGATCGTCAGCTACGACAACGACTTCGACCGGTTCGGGGTGCGCTGGCACCGCCCCGAGGACCTCACCGGCTGACCCCCTCGCCCGGCGGGCGGTCGGAGGGCGAAGGGGGGGGGGAGCGGCCTCCCAGGTCCACCTGAGACAATCCGGGCCATGAGCCACCCCGCCGACCCGTCGGACGCGACTCCTGAGCCCCTCGAGACCCCCTTCGCCGACGGTCTCGACGACGAGCCGACCCCGGAGTCGGGCACCGACGTCCCCCTCGCCAAGGAGTCCCCGGAGGCCGCCGAGGGTGCTGCCGCCGAGGCGGCCGCCGGTGCTGCCGAGGGTCACCGCGAGGGCGCCGGGGGCACCGAGCGCACGGTCGTCCACCTGCTGCGCCACGGCGAGGTCTACAACCCCGAGAAGGTCCTCTACGGACGGCTCCCCGGCTACCACCTCTCCGACCTCGGGCACGAGATGGCCCAGGTCGTGGGCGGCCACCTCGCGGACCGCGACATCGCCCTGATCGTCCACAGCCCCCTCGTGCGCACCGCCGAGACCGCCGCGCCGACCCTGGAGCACCACGGTCTCGAAGCGGTCGTCGACCCCCGGGTCATCGAGGCCGGCAACACGTTCGAGGGCCGCCGCTTCCGCAAGCGGCTCCTGCTCGACCCGCGTCGCTGGTGGTGGATGCGCGACCCGACGAAGCCCACGTGGGGCGAGTCCTACAAGGCCATCGCCAAGCGGATGACCGAGGCCATCGAGGACGCCCGCGACCACGCCCGCGGCCGCGAGGTGCTCATCGTCAGCCACCAGCTGCCGATCTGGACGATCCGCAGCGCCATGGAGGGCCGCAACCTCTGGCACGACCCGCGCCGCCGACAGTGCAACCTCGCCTCGCTCACGACGCTGACCTACCGCGGCGACGAGCTCGAGTCCGTGACGTACAGCGAGCCGGCCGCGCACCTCTATCCGCAGGCCGAGAAGCTGCCAGGAGCCTGACCCGCGATGACGACCCGCCCCGCCCGCCGGCTCGCCGGCGCACTGACTGCCGCCGCCTTGACGCTCGGCGTGGCCGCGTGCAGCGACCCGAACTCCGTCGCGGAGCAGGCCAAGGCCAACCCCGACGCCGGCTACGTCGCGGGCGACGGGTCGATCGTGGCGGTGGCCCCGGGTGACCGCAAGGAGCCGGTCACGCTGAGCGGCGAGACCCTCGACGGCGGCCGCCTCTCGGTCGAGGACCTCCGCGGCAAGGTCGTCGTCGTCAACCTCTGGGCCAGCTGGTGCGGCCCGTGCGAGGCCGAGGCCCCGCACCTCGTCGCCCTCGCCGAGAAGTACGAGGAGTCCGGCGCCCCCGTCGAGCTCGTCGGCATCGACTACCGCGAGCCGTCTATGGAGACCGGGGCCGCGCAGGCCGAGGCGTGGGGCTTCACGTGGCCCTCGATCTTCGACAAGACGGGCACCTCCGCCATCGAGATGCAGGGCGTCCTCGCGAGCCAGCCTTCCACGGCGATCCTCGACACCGAGGGCCGGGTCGCGGCGAGCGTCCAGGGGGCGACGACCGAGTCGACCCTCGCCGGCCTCGTCGACGACGTCCTCGCCGAGTCGGAGGCCACCGGGGGAGCGAAGGGGTGAGCCTGGCGTGAACCCCGGCGGCACCGTCGTCGAGGGGGCCCTCCCCCTCGCTGCGCTCCTCGCGGCCCTCGCGGGCCTCGTCTCCTTCGCGAGCCCGTGCGTCATCCCGCTCGTCCCCGGCTACCTCGGGTACGTCACCGGCCTCTCCGACGTCGAGCTCGAGCGGCGCTCGCCGCGGCGGATGATGCTCGGGGCGCTCCTCTTCGTCGCGGGTTTCACCGTCGTCTTCGTGCTGAGCGTCATGTTCGTCGCGACCGCCGGACGTGAGCTCGTCGAGAACCGTGAGCTGCTGACCCGCATCGGCGGGGTCGTCGTCATCCTCATGGCCCTGGTCTTCCTCGGCCTCGGCGGCCGGGCGAGCGAGCGCACGCTGCGCCTCCCGGTCCGCCCCGCGGCCGGTCTGGCAGGGGCTCCGGTGCTCGGGGCCGTCTTCGGCCTCGGCTGGGCCCCCTGCGTCGGGCCGACCCTCGCTGCGGTCATGGCACTCGCCGTGGCCGGTGACGCCACGACCACCCGGGCCGTCATCCTCGCTCTCGCCTACTGCGCAGGTCTCGGACTCCCCTTCGTGCTCATCGCCGGTGCCTACGAGCGCTGGGGCTCGGTGTCCACCTGGCTGCGCCGGCGGCTGCGCACGATCCAGATCGTCGGCGGTCTGCTGCTGCTCGCCGTCGGGATCATGCTCGTCACCGGTCTGTGGTCGCACCTCGTGGCCTCGATGCAGGGCTGGGTCAACGGCTTCGAGGTGATCCTGTGAGCACAGGGCAGGCCGTGACCCAGCCCCGGCTCGGTCTCGTCGGCTGGGCGCGATGGGCCTGGCGGCAGCTGACGAGCATGAAGACTGCTCTCTTCCTGCTGCTCCTGCTCGCCATCGGAGCGGTGCCGGGCTCGATGTTCCCGCAGCGCTCCCTCGACCCGTCGCGTACGGCCGACTGGATCCAGCGGCACCCCGAGGCCGGGCCGGTCCTCGACCGCTTCTACGCCTTCGACGTCTACTCCTCGCCGTGGTTCTCGGCGATCTATCTGCTCCTCTTCACCTCGCTCATCGGGTGCATCGTGCCTCGCACGGTCACGCTCGCGAAGCAGCTGCGCAGCAAGCCCCCGCGCACCCCTCGACGGCTCGAGCGGCTCGAGGCCCACGACGCGCTCGTCGTCCGCGACGAGGACGTCCCCGCCGCTCTCGACCTCGCCACGAAGGCCCTGCGCCGTCGGCGCTACCGCACCGCACGGCATGACGACGAGACGATCTCCGCCGAGGCCGGGTACCTCAAGGAGGTCGGCAACCTCGCCTTCCACGGCTCGCTCGTCACGCTCATCGTCGGGCTGGCCATCGGGCACCTCTACGGCTGGCGCGCCGACATCGTCGTCCCCGAGGGCGAGTCCTTCGTCAGCACCGTGACGCGCTACGACACCTGGGCGCCCGGACCGCTCGTCGACGCCGCCGACCTCACCCCCTTCGAGCTGACCGTCGACGAGATGACCGCGCGCTTCGAGGAGGACCACCAGTCCCAGCTCGGCATGCCGCGCGCCTTCTCGGCGGACGTCAGCTACGCCGAGCAGATCGGTGGCCGGCCCCAGCCGGGCCGGGTCGCGGTCAACCACCCGCTCGAGCTCGACGGCGCCACCGTCTTCCTCCTCGGCAACGGTTACGCGCCCGTCGTCACCGTCAAGGACCCCGACGGCACAATCCTCTACCGCGGCGCCACCCCATTCCTCGCCCAGGACGGCACCTACCGCTCGACCGGCGCGATCAAGGTCGGGGCGGCCCAGCCCAAGCAGCTCGGCTTCGTCGGGCTCTTCCTGCCGACCGCCGTCATCGACGAGGTCAACGGGCCGATCTCGATCTTCCCGGACCTGCGCAACCCGGCCCTCGCGATGAGCCTCTACGAGGGCGAGCTCTACCCGAAGGGCGGCGCCCAGTCCGTCTTCACCATCGACACCGAGTCGATGACCGCCGTCGGCCCCGACGACGGCAGCGAGGACGTCGCGCGACTGTGGCTGCGCCCCGGCGAGACCGCGCAGCTGCCCGGTGACCGCGGCACGATCACCTTCGACCGGGTCGACCGGTTCGCGGGCTTCGCCGTGCGCCACGATCCCGGCCAGGGGCTCGTGCTCGTCTCCTCGCTCGTGGCGCTGCTCGGGCTCATCGCCTCGCTCACCGTGCGCCGGCGCCGGGTCTTCGTGCGGGTCAGGCCCGCCGGGGACGGCTTCTCGGTGCTCCACGTCGGCGGCATGGCGAAGGGGGACGACGACCGGCTGGGCCGCGTCGTCGCCGGCATCGCCGACGAGCTCGGCGAGCATCACACGGATACCAGTGACCGCACCCGGCCCCGGGTGGGATGATCGAGGACATCATGACGAACGAGACGCTGGCGCTGTACGCCAACTACGCCCTGTACTCCGCCGTGGGGGTCCTCACCCTCGCGATGATCGCGTACGCCGTCTACCTCGCCGGGGCGGTCCCCGCCGCCGAGCGCGAGGCCGCGCTCGCCGACGAGGACGAGGCCGCGACAGACT
>JBHWMJ010000035.1:0-32169 GCA_043423105.1 Marihabitans sp. | reverse complement strand
TATGTGCAGCGATGGTGGCCGGGGGCTGCGGGGGAGCGGGGCGGTCCGCCGGCGGCGTGGCCGACAGCACCTGGGTGGCCTCGTCACCGGAGGGGGCTGCGGGCCGATCGATGACCTCCGTCGGATCCGACGCCGGGGCGTCGGCCCGCCCGAAGAGCAGGTGGTCCAACGGTGTGGGGTCGATCGGGGTCGGCTCGTCGCCGTGGTGCTCGCGGGCCATCATCACGTCCTCTCTGTGCCCCGACCGCTCCACCCTGCCACAGGGAGCCCGTAGCGTCGGACCTGTGGACGGCCTCCTCGACGCCCTGACCTCGGCAATGCCCGCGAGCTATCTCGCGGGCGTCGTCCTCATCGCGGTCCTCGCGCAGCTGCTCGCCTGGCACCTGCGGATCCCCTCCATCCTCATGTTGCTGCTCGCCGGGTTCAGCCTCGGGCTCGTCGTCGACGCGACATCGGTCATGGAGCAGGACATCCTCTACGCGGGGGTCTCGCTGACCGTCGGGATCATCCTCTTCGAGGGGTCGCTCTCGCTGAAGATCCGGCAGGTCCGCGATCTCGGTCAGAGCGTGCTGCGGCTGTGCACCCTCACCGTCGTCATCGCGGCCCCGCTCATCGCGCTGTCCGCCTGGCTCGCTGGTGTCGAGCCGCGCCTGGCGGTGCTCCTCGGCGCGCTCCTCGTCGTCACCGGCCCCACCGTCATCAACCCCATCGTGCGCCAGCTGCGGCCCACGCGACGCGCCGCCGCCCTCCTGCGCTGGGAGGGCATCGTCGTCGACCCGATCGGCGCCGTGCTGGCGACCCTCGTCCTCCTGGCCGTCATCGGCGCCGGCACCTCGCCCCTGGAGGCTGCCGTCCGTGGTCTGCTCGTGACGGTCGCGCTCGGCGTCGGGCTCGGTGTCGGCGCCGGGCACCTGCTGCGCCTCGCCATGAGGCGCCACCTCATCCCCGACTTCCTCCAGGGCGTCGTCTTCCTCGCCGTGGCCCTCGCGGTCTTCGCCGCGTCCAACGCCGTGGCCTCCGAGAGCGGCCTGCTCACCGTGACGGTCCTCGGCGTCTACCTCGCGAACTCGCCGGACATCCACCTCCACCGGGTCGTCGAGTTCACAGAGCACCTGCAGGTGCTCTTCGTCGGCTCCCTCTTCGTGCTCCTCGGTGGCCTCGTGTCGTGGGAAGAGATCACCGCGGTCGCGCCGCAGGCCGCGATCTTCATCGCCCTGCTCGTGCTCGTCGTCCGCCCGCTGAGCATCTACCTCTCGCTCCGAGGCTCCGACTCCGACTCCCGTGAGCGCACGCTCCTGGCCTTCATGGCCCCACGAGGCATCGTCGCGGCCGCCGTGACGAGCATCTTCGCCCTCGAGATCGGTCATCGAGCGCACCAGGTGCAGGAGGACGCCCGGATGGCCAGGTTCGAGGGATCCCCCGACACCGACGCCCTCAGCGCCCGGGCCGCGGACCTCGCCGCCCTGGCTGCTGAGGCCGAGAGCCTTGTCCCGCTCGTCTTCCTCGTCGTCGTCGGGACCGTGACGATCTACGGCCTCGGCGTGGGACGGCTCGCCGAGCGGCTCGGCCTTGCCTCGACCTCGCCCCAGGGAGTCCTCTTCGCCGGGTCAGCGCCGTGGGTGATCGACGCCGGCGAGCAGCTCAAGGAGCTCGGTGTCCCCGTCCGGGTCGTCAGCCACGTCTACACCGGCATCCGAGCCGCCCGGCAGCGTGGCCTGGAGACGTACTACGGCCACATCCTCTCGGACATCACGAGTGACGAGCTCGACCCCTCCGGCATGGGCCACCTGCTCGCCGTCACCGCCGACGACGAGATGAACTCGACCGTCGCGCGGGAGTACAGCTCGCTCTTCGGCAGCGCGAACACTTACCAGCTGAGGCGGGCCGACGCGGGGACGACGTCGAGCAAGCGGCGACCGAGCGACCGGTTGGTCGCGAGACTGGCCTTCGCGCCGGCCCTGACCTTCGACGAGATCAGCGAGCGCCACGAGCGCGGCATGCAGGTGCGGCGCACCCGGCTGTCCAAGGAGTTCACCGCCGAGGACTTCGCCGCCCGCTACGGCGACGACGCGGTCGTCCTCTTCCTCGTCTCCCCCTCGGGCAAGGTGAGCGTCGCCCGGCCGGACTCGGGCCTCCCCGAGACCGCGACGCACGTCATCGCCCTGCTCCCGCAGCGCACCCGGGAGCAGTAACCCCCCGTCCTCCGCCCCCCTTCGTCGAACCGAGCGTGGGTGATCAGCGCTTGATCTGCATCACGACAGCCTTGGGCTCGGTGAAGAACTCGCGGCTGAAGTCACCGCCCTCGCGCCCGACGCCGGAGTCGCCGACGCCGCCGAAGGGGGTCCGCAGGTCACGGATGAAGAAGCAGTTGACCCACACGGTGCCGGCCTTGAGCTTGCTGCTCACGCGGTGCGCCGTGGAGAGGTTCTCCGTGAAGAGCATCGCGTTGAGGCCATAGCGGGTGTCGTTCGCGAGGTGGACGACCTCGTCCTCGGTGTCGAACTTGTTGACGACGCAGACCGGGCCGAAGATCTCCTCGCAGTACGCCGGGGCGTCCAGGGGCAGGTCCTCGATGATCGTCGGCTTGACCAGCCAACGGCCCTGGTCGTCGACGCCGCCGGTGCGGATCGTGCCACCGTCTCCCTCCACCCCTTCGACGTACCCGGCGACCTTGTCGAAGTGACGCTTGCTCGCGAGGACGGAGAACTTCGTCTCGGGGTCGAAGGGGTCACCGATCGGCAGTGCCTCGGCCGCAGCCTGGAAGCGCTCCATGAACTCGTCGTAGATGCCCGACTGGACGTAGAGGCGCGAGCCGGCGAGGCAGATCTGACCGCTGTTGCGGAAGATCGCCTCGACCGCCCAGTAGACGGCGTTGTCGATGTCCGCGTCGTCGAAGACGACGTTGGCGCCCTTGCCGCCGAGCTCGAGGGAGACCGGGGCGAGGTGCGTCGCGGCGCTGGCCATGACGTGCTTGCCGGTCACCGACGAGCCGGTGAAGGTCACCCGGTCGACACGGTCGTCACCCGTGAGGGCCGCGCCCGCCGGGGCACCATGACCGTTGAGGACGTTGAGGACGCCGGGCGGGAAGCCAGCCTCGACCGCGAGGCGGCCGAGCAGCGTCACCGACGCCGGGGTGTCCTCGGAGGGCTTGATGATGCACGTGTTGCCCCACGCGATGGCCGGCGCGATCTTCCACGTCGCCATCATGAGCGGGAAGTTCCATGGGCTGATCGCCGCGACGACCCCGGCCGGGCCGAACTCGCTGTACGTGTGGTGGCCGGTGTCCATCGGGTAGACCGAGCCGACGTGGTCACGCTGGTGGTCGGCGAAGAACCGGAAGTTCGCCGCCGAGCGGCCGACGTCGTGCTTGGCCTGGGCGAAGGGCTTGCCCATGTTCGTGCTGTCGAGAGTGGCGAGCTCGTCGGCCCGCTCCTCCATGAGGTCGGCGAGCTTGTGGATGAGCTTGGCCCGCTCGACGCGGCCCATGCGCGGCCACGGACCCTCGTCGAAGGCCTTGCGGGCGCTGGCGATCGCGCGGTCGGCGTCCGCCTCGCTGCCCTCGGCCGCCTGGGCCCAGACCTCCTGGGTCCACGGGTTGTAGACGTCGAAGCGCCCGCCGTCGAGCGACTCGACCTCCTCGTTGTCGATGATGTGTCCGAAGAACTGGTCACTCATGCCTGGTTGCCTTTCGCTCGCTCGGCGATCGTCACGTCACCCGCGGCGAAGTGCTCCGCCGGGATCTCGCGGACGATGACGCGCACGTTGTCCTTGGGGGCGACCTCCGTCGAGACGACGGCGTCGGTGAGGGCGCTGATGAGGGAGCGGATCTGCTCCGGCTCCCTGCCCTGCGTGAGGGTGACCTCGATGACAGGCATCAGGCGGCGCCCCCTTCGTCCTCAGGGGCCTCGCCGCCGCTGATATAGACCGACCCGAGGTTGGTGAAGTGGCAGCCGACGGTCGACCCGGGCGGGGCGAAGACCGCGTCGGTCATGCCACCGGTGAGCACGATCCAGCCGGCCTCGATGGCCAGGCCGCGCTTGGCGAGGTCGTTCGCGGCGAGCGCGAGGGCCTCGCCCGGGTGGCCCTGGACGGCAGCACCGGTCGCGGAGTCGACGATCTCGCCGTCGACCTCGACGAGGACCGCCTCGAGGCCGAGGTCGATCTCGCTCGGCGGCAGTCCGAGGCCGGCGGTGACGAAGGCCCCCGAGCTCGCGTTGTCGGCGATGACGTCGCCGGCGGCGAAGCGGAAGTCCTTGTACCGGCTGTCGATGACCTCGGCGCCCGCGTGGACGCTCTTCACCGCGGCCATCGCCTGGGCGCCGGTCAGGCCCGGGCCCTCGAGCCGCTCACCCATGACGAAGACGAGCTCGGGCTCGATGCGCGGGTGGATGAGCTTGTGCTGCGGCACGGGGTCGCCGACCGGCAGGATCATGTCGTCGGTGAGCCAGGCGACGAAGGGGGTGTCGACCCCCATCCGCTGCTGCTTGGCCCGCGAGGTGAGACCGAGCTTGACCCCGATGAGCTTCTCGCCCCGGTCGAGGCGCTTGCTCAGATTGAGGTCCTGGATCGTGTAGCCGGTCTCGACGTCGAGCTCAGGCCACTCGTCGGTGAACTTCACCCGGTCGCGGCGCTCGTCCTCGCACGCCATGAGCTCGGCGGCGACGGACTCGATGTCCCACTTCTGCTCGGTGCTCACAGCGCTGCTCCCAGTCCGGCGAGGTCGCCCATGTCGAGCTCACGAGCCTTCTGCAGCTCGAGAGCGACGTCGATGATCATGTCCTCCTGTCCGCCGACGTAGCCGTACTCGCCGACCTTCTGGAGGATCTCGTGGGCCGGCACGTCGTAACGCTCGGCCGCGCGCTCGGCGTGGATGAGGAAGGAGCTGTACACCCCGGCGTAGCCCTGGGTGATCGAGCTGCGGTCCATCCACGGCAGGCGTCGGATGTAGGGCCGGACGACGTCCTGGGCGGCACCCATGACCCCGTTGAGGTCGACCCCGGTGTTGATGCCGAGACGCTCGAAGGCGACGGCGAGGACCTCGGTCGGGCTGTTGCCCGCGCCGGCGCCGAGGGCGCACAGCGAGCCGTCGATCTGGCGGGCACCCGCGCGGTAGGCGAGGACCGAGTTCGCGACGCCGAAGGACAAGTTCTGGTGGCCGTGGTAGCCGACCTGGGCGTGCTGACCGATCTCGGAGACGAGCGCCTCGACGCGATCGGAGACGTCCTCGAGGATGAGCGCGCCGGCGCTGTCGACGACGTAGACGCACTGGCAGCCCGCGTCGACCATGATGCGCGCCTGCTTGGCGAGCTCCTCCGGGCTGATCATGTGGCTCAGCATGAGGAAGCCGACGGTCTCCATGCCGAGCTCGCGGGCCGCACCGAAGTGCTGGATCGAGACGTCGGCCTCGGTGCAGTGCGTCGCGATCCGGGCGATGTCGGCGCCGTTGTCGCGCGCTTGCTGCAGGTCGTGGACCCGGCCGAGACCCGGGAGGAGGAGGACGGCGATCTTGGCCTGCTCCGCCTCGGCCTTCGCCGCCTTGATGAGCGACATCTCGTCCACGGCGGAGAAGCCGTAGTTGAAGCTCGAGCCGCCGAGGCCGTCACCGTGGGTCACCTCGATGACCTGGACGCCGGCCTGGTCGAGGGCGCGGACCGTCGTGCGGACTTGCTCCTCGGTGAACTGGTGCGACATCGCGTGCGAGCCGTCGCGCAGGGTCGTGTCCGTCAGCCGGACGTCGACGCCGTGGGCGAACTCGGGGATGGGGTGCGTCATCTCGCTCATGCCGAGACCTCCTGCGTGTGAGCGGCGGCGGAGTCGTTGGCGACCCAGCCGGAGTCGACGCCCAGGCGGTGGGCGACCATCATGTCGCCGACCCGCGCGGCGGCCGCGGTGATGATGTCGAGGTTGCCGGCGTAGTCCGGCAGGTAGTCGCCCCGGCCCTTGACCTCGATCGGGACGGTGACGCGCGCCATGCCGTTCCACAGGTCGCGGGCGTGGTCGAACTGCGGCTCGGCGCGCAGGTGGTAGCCGGGCACGTACTCCTGGACGCGCTCGACCATGGCGGCGATGGACTCGCGGACCTTGTCGTTGAGCTCACCGGCCTCGGCGGCCTCCTGGGGGATGGCGCAGAAGACGGTGTTGCGCATCATCAGGGGCGGCTCGACGGGGTTGAGGATGATGATCGCCTTGCCCTTCTTGGCGCCGCCGACGACCTCGAGGGCCTCCGAGGTGGTCTCGGTGAACTCGTCGATGTTGGCGCGGGTGCCGGGGCCGGCCGACTTGCTCGAGATCGAGGCGACGATCTCGGCGTAGGGGACCTCGACGACCGAGGACACGGCGGCGACGATCGGGGTCGTCGCCTGGCCACCGCAGGTGATCATGTTGACGTTCGGGGCGTCGAGGTTGAAGTCGAGGTTGACCGGCGGGCAGAGGTACGGGCCCACGGCGGCCGGGGTGAGGTCCACGGCGAGGATGCCCGCCTCGGCGTAGCGCGGGGCGTTCGCCTCGTGCGCCTTCGCCGAGGTGCACTCGAAGACGACGTCGGGCAGCTCGTCCTGCGCGAGGAGCCAGTCAACCCCTTCGTGGCTGGCCTCGAGGCCGAGGGTCTTGGCGCGACGCAGGCCGTCCGAGGCCGGGTCGACGCCGATCATGTAGCGCGGCTCGATGACCTCCGAGCGGCGCATCAGCTTGAACATCAGGTCGGTGCCGATGTTGCCGGGGCCGACGATCGCGGCGGTCCCCTTCGTCCTTGCAGTCATGTCAGCAGTCCTTTCGGGCTCAGTCGCGGGCGAATCGGGCCGTAACGCTGCCGAGCCCGGCGAAGGTCGCGGTGAAGGTGTCGCCGGGGGCGACCTGGCTCATCGAGGTGACCGAGCCGGGGAGGATGACCTCGCCCGCCTCGAGGGTGGTACCGAGCCGGCCGAGGGTGTTGGCCAGCCACGCCAGGGAGGTGATCGGGGACCCGAGGACGGCGCCTCCGGCACCGGTGCCCACGACGTTCCCGTTGCGGTAAAAGTTGCAGCCGACGAGCCGCAGGTCGACCTCGCCCAGGGGGGTCGGGGTGGAGCCGAGGACGTAACCGCCCGAGCTCGCGTTGTCCGCGATCGTGTCCGCAAGGGTGATCTTCCAGTCCGCGACGCGGCTGTCGACAACCTCCAGGGCCGGGATGACGTAGTCGACCGCGGCGATCGCCTCGGTGACGGTGACGCCTGGGCCGGAGAGCGGTGAGCCGAGGACGAAAGCGATCTCGGGCTCGACGCGCGGCTGGAGGAATCGGCCGGTGGGGATGGCCTCGTGCTCGCTGTAGACGAAGTCGGCGAGGAGGTGGCCGAAGTCGGGCTCGGTGACGCCAAGCTGCTTCTGCATCGCCGCGGAGGTCAGGCCGACCTTGTGGCCGACGATGGCGCGGTCGTCGGCAGTCCAGCGCTTCACCTGCTCGAGCTGGATGGCGTAGGCGTCCTCGACGGTCAGGCCGTCGAACTGCTCGGTGAGCGGTGCGACGGGGGTCCCCGTGGCGTAGGCCTCGAGGAGGATCTGCGCCGCCAGGGTGCGGGTCGTGGAGTCGGTCATGGTGGTCACGCTAGGTCCGTCCTTCGTGAGTCGGTGGGGTCGTTCCCGGCACGGGAACGTACCCTGGTGGGAGACGAAGGGCGTCCTGCCTCTCCCCCGTGATCGGGGTGCGATCCTCCGGTGGTCGAGGTGCGAGCATGCGAGCCTCGTAACCCGGCTACGCCGGGTACTGCCGGGCGATGCGGATGGCGGCGGCGGTGAGCAGCGGGACGACCCGCCGCACGTCCGCCTCGATGAGGGGAGTCGGGCCGAAGACCGACAGGGAGCCGACGGCACGCCCCTGGGGGCGGATCGGGACGGCGACCGAGCTGGCCCCGGCGAAGGAGCCGGAGTGCAGCACGGCATAGCCGCGCTGGCGGACCTCGCCGAGTGCCTCCTCCCACTCCTCGACCCGGCGCATGGTGCCGCGGGTGCGGGGCGGGAAGCCTGCGTCGCGACGGGCGCGGTCGACGTCGGGGTTGAAGGCTGCGATGGCCAGTCCCGAGCTGGCGCAGTGGGCTGGCTGCCGCCGCCCGCTGTGCCCGAGGATGCGCACGCCGTCGACCGACTCGATGCGCTCGATGAAGACGACATCGCCCCCGTCGGGCACGCCGAGGTGGACGGTGTGCCCGGTCCGCTCGGCGACGGCCTGCATGACGGGCAGAGCCAGGTGGCGCAGGCCGTTGCGGGCGTGGGAGAGCATGCCGAGGTCGTAGAGGTGCAGCCCGAGCCGGTAGAGCCCCTGGCTGTCCTGCTCGATGAAACCGCGGCTCGCGAGGGTGGTGAGCACCCGGTGGGCGGTCGACTTCGCGACGCCGATGCGGCGCGCGACGTCGGAGACGCCCAGGGCGGAGTCGACCGCGAAGCACTCGAGCACGTCGAGCGCGGTCCCGACCGAGCGCAGTCCGCCACCCGTGGCCCGCTTGGGCGTCGACGTGCACCAGGCGTCGGCTTCGGTCTGGGGGTCGTTCATCGCCGTGGTCATCGTCGTCCACTCCTTCGGTTCGGTGCTTCACTGTTGGCCCGGGCACCGGGCATGATCAAGGAATGCGTTCCGCTGAGTCGAACGACCCGCCCATCTCCGTCGTCGGGCGGGTCGCGGCCGTCCTCGGGGCCCTCGAAGGGGCCGGTACCCCGCTCGGCATCAGCGACCTCGCGGCCCGCACCGGCCTGGCGAAGGGGAGCGTGCACCGGCTCGTCGGGCAGCTCGTCGACGAGCGCCTTCTCGAGCGCACCGACGACGGCCGGTTCGACCTGGGCGTACGGCTCTTCGAGATCGGATCGAGCGTGCCGCTGCCGCGCACGCTCAGCCAGGTCGCCCGCCCGCTCATGCTCGACCTCAACCGCGCGACCGAGCGGCAGGTGCACCTCGCGACCCTCGACGGGGTCGACGTCGTCTACATCGAGATCGTGCGGGCCAAGGGACCGCGAATGGCCTCGCACGTCGGGGGCCGGCTGCCCGCCCACGCGACCGGGGTCGGCAAGGCGATGCTCGCCTACTCGCCGCAGGCGACCGTCGCGGAGCGGGTGGACGCCGGGCTGCCGGCGATGACCCCGCGCACGCTCGTCACCCCAGGAGCGCTGGCCCGCAACCTCCAGGACATCCGTACCGAGGGCACCTCCTACGACCACGAGGAGTCCCACGTCGGCGTCTCGTGCGTCGCGGCCCCGGTCTTCGGGGCGGACCGCAAGATCCGCGCGGCGCTGTCGGTCTCCGGGCCGACGAGCCGCATAGACCTGCAGCGCCTGGGGGTGGCGGTGCGCACCGCGGCCTTCACCATCTCGCGACAGCTGCGGGACGCCGGCCTGTAGGTCATCGACCCCGCCAGCCTTCGCTGGGGCCGCGCTCAGCGCTTGATGAGCGGGCTCTTCAGGCCCGTGGAGTTCTTGTCCGACTCGTCGAAGAAGTCCTCGCGGAAGATGTCGCGGGGGAACAGCCGTCGGCTCATCAAGGTCTTCAGGGCCGCGTCGACCATCGGCGGCGGGCCGCAGAGGTAGCCGCGGCAGCCGGAGAGCTTCGCATGGTCGGCCTCGATGACATCGGTGACCATGCCGAAGGCGTAGTCGTCCGGGTCCTCACCGTCGGCCTCGACCTGCTCGGGTGTCTCGTCGGAGAGGCAGGGCCGGTAGGTGAACTGGTCGTACTCGTCGGCGAGCGCCCGGAAGACGTCGACGTCGTAGAGGTGGGCTCGGGTGCGCCCTCCGGCGTAGAGGGTGAGGTCTCCCTCGTACTCGCCCGCCTCGAGGGCGTGCCGGACCATCGACTTCAGCGGCGCGACACCCGTGCCGCCACCGACGAGGATCGCGTGCTTGTCGTCACCCGTCTTGAGCACGAAGCGCCCGTAGGGCCCCGACAACCGGACCTCGTCCCCCGTCGCCAGGGTGGAGAAGACCCAGCCGTCCGTCCCGCGCCCGCCGGGCACGTTGCGGATGTGGAACTCCAGGCGCGAGCTCTGGCCGGGGGGCGAGCCGATCGACCACGTGCGGTCGCACGGCTCGGCCCCGTCGGCGCCGGGCACGGTGAACTTCATGTACTGGCCCGCGTTGAAGCCGATCTCGCGATCGAGCTCGACGACGAGCCGCTTGGTGTCCTGCGCGATGTCCTCAAGGACGACGACGGTGCCGGTGTAGTCCTCGACCGGGTGCACCTCCATGTCCTCGTCGACGTCGAGGTCGGCCTCGATCGTCACGTCCCCGCGGGGCTTCGCGCAGCAGGTGAGCAGCTTGCCCTCGTCCCGCTCGAAGTCCATGAGGGCGAAGGAGCTCGCCTCGCCCAGGTCCACCTCGCCGTCGAGCTTGTCGACCTTGCAGGTCGCGCAGGTGCCGTGGGTGCAGCTGTGCGGCAGCCACACCCCCGCCCGCAGGCAGGCGTCGAGGATCGTCTGGTCCTCCTCGCACTCGACCTCGCGACCGACGGGTTCGACGGTGATCGTGTAGGTGGTCATGGGTCTCTCCTCGAGCGGGACGAAGGGGGGAGCTGACGGCTTGTGAGGGAGGTGCAGGAGACGACGATTCCCCGTAGCGCGACGCGGGAGCGCCTCAGGGAATCGTCGTCTCCACCTCAGGCGGCCACGCGGGTGCCGATGACGTCCTTGTGACGGACGCCGAGCTCGGCGAGCGTCTGGTCGTCACGCGGCTCGAAGGGGGCGCCCTGCAGCATCCACATGCGGGGGGCAGCGGGGTCGTAGTCGGGGTCCTCCTCGGCGAAGGGCACGAACATCTGGTCCCGGAAGTCGGCCCAGGTCATCGCGGTCGGCACCCGGAACATCGCCGGGGCGGCGAACCACATCGTGTCCTGGAACCACACGGAGACGAGCTGGTCGTCGCCGTAGAGCTCCTGCCGGGAGCGGGAGGGGAAGTCGTACGCGCCCATGCTCTTGATCGCCATGTCAGGCACCTGCCTTCGTCTCGTCGGGTGTGGCGGTGTCGGCTGCGGCCTCGCCGTGCCAGGCCTGCCAGTTGCGGTGGTCGCGCGATCCGATGTACTCACCGGCGTCGCCGTCCTGCAGGCCGTACCACTCGAGCACCTCCGGCACGGTCGGGCCCCCGCAGTTGCCCTGGTAGATCTGGTGCACGGGCAGCCAGGCCTGGCGGTACTTCTCCGGCTCGCGCTCGAAGATCCACTGACAGCCGTTGGAGCAGGTGTGGTAGATCTCGCCCTCGAACTCGGACTCGCGCTGGGCGAAGGTGGTTGCGTCGCCGGGCTCGGTGAAGAGCATCGGCACCTGGCAGACCTGGCACAGCTGGGGCAGGCCCGGCGCGAAATGCCGTCCGCCGGCCTCGATGTTCTTCTTCTCCTTCTCCCAGAGCGGCCGGTAGTGGGTGTCGAAGGTGTCGGGGTAGGCCTGCGAGAGCCAGTCCATGTGCTCGTCGCTCGGAGCGCTGGTCGTGAAGGCGGCCGCGAAGGAGAACTGGTAGAGGGTCCAGTACACCTGGTGGGAGAGGACGTCCTTCTCCTTGATGGCGTCCTCGACGTGGCGCGGAGGCGTGATGCCGTAGAAGGCGAGGTCCTCGAAGAGGCCGCCGAGCATCTGCTCCTCGAAGTACAGCTCGAAGGACTCCTTCCAGCTCATGACCTTGCGCGGGAGCATGTAGTCGAGCATCTGGGCGACGAGTGCGGTGACGCGGTAGGAGCGCCAGAACCACTTGTCGATCCAGCCCTGGACGATCGGGACGTTGGCCTCGTCCTGCTCGAGGAGGAACTTGATCGCCTCGAGGCCCAGGGTCATGTGCCGCGACTCGTCGGACTGCGCCGAGAAGCCGAAGGTCATCGTCGGCAGGTCGCCGTTGAAGGACGACCCGGACATGAAGGGCACGAAGAGCAGGTTGGTCAGCAGGTACTCGAAGGAGAAGCCGACCGCGATGAGGAACTCGAAGGGCCCGCAGGACAGCGCGTCCTCGAAGAAGCTCTTGGGCACCGACAGGTACCAGACCCGGTCGTACTCCTCCGGCCAGTTGTGGAAGCCCGAGTAGTACTTGTTGTAGTTGGACAGGGTGTGGATCTCGGTCTGCATGTGACGGATCTCGTCGATCGACTGGCACAGTGCCGCAAACCGCGGGCCAGGTCCGGCGAAGTGCCGCGCCAGGTAGGCGAAGTGCCGGTGGGCGCCGTACTCGAGCGGGGTGACGCCCTGGATGAAGATCTTCATCGCGTTGAGGTAGCTCGCATCGGTCAGACCGAGGTGGCCCTGCCCCTGCGCGAAGCCGTCGAGGACGGCGTAGAGGCGCTTGTCCTTCTCGGCCTGGTACTTGCAGTAGGCGTCGATCGTCAGGCGGAAGGGGTCCTCCCAGGCCGCCCAGTCGTGGATCTTGATGCCCTCGTAGTCGAGGTGCGGGAACATCTCGTCCTTCTCGACGTAGGACGGCTCCCAGTCGAGGCCGCGGGTGAGGGCCTCGTAGCGGGCCTTCATCGACAGCTTCTTGGCCTTCTTCGTCTTGTTCTCGGGTGCGAGTGTCATCGTGGGTCTCTCCTGTGGTCAGCGGTGGTCGAGGTGTAAGGGCGCCCCGCGCCCGAGCCTCGACACCTGATGGGGTCGGTCGGTCTGTCTGTCTCAGTGGTCCCAGGCGATGACGATCTCGTCGTCGTCCCACTCCTGGATGTTGCCGAAGTAGCTGACGATCGCCATCTGGAACTCGTGCGTCTCCCACTCCCGGCCGAGCTTCTCCTGGACGGTCTCCTGGGTGACCACGATGCGGCCCGGGGCGGTGATGCGGACGAGTCCGGGGGTGTGCATCACGGTGCAGCCGGGGTTGTCGGCCTCGATGGCTTCGATGACGGGCCGGTTGTTCTCCGACTCCTGGATAACGACGCCGACGTCGCGGACACCCTTCGTCTGCGGATCGTCTGCCGTGGTCTGCTCTTGCATGACGCTCTCCTCTCAGGCGGTCGCACCGGTGTGCGCAGCGCGCACCTCGGCGGCGGTCGTGGTGATCCGGTCGACGGCCGAGCTACCGCCGAGCAGCTCGTCGATGCGGGCGGCGAAGGGGGTGACGACCTCGAGCGCCGTGTCGGCAGCGGCCGCACCGTGCTCCGCGAGGAGGGCAGCATTGGTCGCACCGAGCTCGGGGTCCTCGCGCCAGGCCGTGAACAGCGCGTCGATCCACCTGCGGTTGTCGGCGAACCAGCTCGCCATGTGCTGCGCGACGAGCGAGTAGGCCGGCGCACCGCTGACGACGGCCTGGTCATCGAGGTGCTGGTACAGCAGGTCGTACACGAGCCGGTCGACGGCGTCGAGACGCAAGAGCGCCAGACCCCAGTCGGTCTCGACGATGGTCTCCTCGGCCATCCGGCGCAGCCCCTGCAGGGGCGCGTCCTGCAGCCAGTGCTCCTTGGCCTCGGCGAGCAGGTCCGCCGTGCCGCCGCCGAGGGCGATGCCGACCCGGCTCAGGACCTGAGCGTTGCCGACCCGGTCGAAGGCAGAGTAGGCAGCCGCCTGGGTCACCGTCGCGCCCCAGCCGAAGCGGGCCATCCCGCAGAGGATCAGCTGGCCGGCGCTCTCGAGGTGCCGCAGGGGCAGCACGAGCTCGGTGAGGACGCTGCGCCAGCCGTCGGGCAGACGCTCGAGCAGCCCACGTGCCTCGATGTACTCGAGCGAGGTCGCGAAGGCCTCGTGGTGGCCGGAGCGGGCGGTGACGTAGGGGGCGTAGTAGTACTGCCGCGGGTCGAGGTAGCTGTAGGCATCGGTCAGCCGAAAGACGCTGTAGGAGTCGTCGTAGATCTCCCGCGTCGGGTCCCACGTCGGGCGGTACTGGAAGTGCTCCTTGGGCTGCACGTCGATGCTGCCCTCGATGTAGCGCGAGGCCGGCTTGTCGCCGTAACGCTTCGCGATGTGGGTGAAGGTCTGCCGCTGGGGTTCGATGACCTGGGTCTTGAGCTCGTACTGCACTGGACGTTCTCCTTGGTCTGGTGGGCGGGCGAAGTGGAGTCAGCTCGGCTGCGCGGTGCGCGTCGCCTGCACAGGGGCGGTCTCGAGGAGCCGGACGAGCAGATCTGGCAGGGCGTCGGGACCGTCGAGCTCCCGCTCGTCATCCCCTTCGTCGAAGGTGCCGACGAGGCGCCCGACCGCTCGGCCGTCAGCGAAGGTCGTGGAGCACCGGGCGCCGGCGTCACCGAAGGTCACGGTGAAGGCCAGCTCGCTCGGGAGGGTCTCGTCGACGAGGCCGAGCTGCTCGCGCTGGGACCCGAGGACGGCATTGGCCTCGCAGACGTACTGCTCGGCGAGCGAGCGCAGGGCGACGTGCCGGTCGGCGCCGGTCCCGGTCGCCACCCGCTCGCTGATCCGGGTCCGCGGCACGGTGGTCGGCCCCTGGGCCAGCTGGCCCGGGTCCTGCTGGGGCGTGCCGACGAGCTCGGCGACGCGAGTCATGAAGGGCGTCATGGCACCTCTCCTCGGTGGTCCGGGGACGAGGAGCGAGGTCCGCCCCACCACCCCGGCGTGATGTGTCGTGGCGGCACCCTAGGCCGGGTGTGGCGCCGGCCACGATCCGATGAGCGCAGTCGCTGTCCGCTCGACGCAGGCACCCGGAAGCACACCCGCGTTCCCCGTTGCGGAACGCGACCGGGTCCGCCACGAAGGGGGGTCATGATCAAACGATCACGGAGGATCGCGAGAGGAGTGCAATGAGGCACCTTCTGGAGTCGGCACCCCGGTTCGAGGACTGGGAGGGCGTGCACGACGCCCTGTCCGATGCCTATTTCCCGCACGCGTTGCACCCCAAGGCCGTGCGCGGGGCTGCTGCCTCGGGCATCGAGGTCGTCGACCTCGACAGCTGCCGGCTGGCCCGCATGCAGTTCGGTGCGACCGTGGGCATCGACTCGGACCACCCCGGTGCTGTGGCGGTCAACATCCCGCTGAGCGGTCACCTCGCCTCCCGCATCGGCAGCACCGACTACGACGCCGCACCCGGTCGGGCCACGGCCTTCCCGGCCGACACCCCTGCACACATGCCGGCCTGGGCCCCCGACCTCGTCATCCTCGGCCTGCGCATCGACAGCGCGCACCTGCACCGTGAGAGCGAGCGGGTCTTCGCCCGCAAGGACGTGCGGCTGCCGACCGAGATCGACCTGCGCACCCCGGCGGGGGCTGCGTGGTTCCGGATGGCGCGCACGACCTTCGACAACGCCCGCGACTGCGGCGGCGTCCTCTATCGCGACCCACAGGTCGCCGACTCCGTCGCGAGCATGCTCGTCACGGGGCTGCTCCTGGCCGCCGTCCCGGAGGAACCCACCTCTCGTAACGTCCTACGGCCCCGCCCCGTCCACCGCGTCGTCGCAGCGATGGAAGCCGACCCGATGCGTCCCTGGACCCCGGCCGACCTCGCCGAGATCGCCGGCGTCAGCGTGCGCCGGCTCCAGCAGGCATTCCGCGAGCATTTGGGCACGACCCCCTTCGCCCATCTGCACGACCTGCGGCTCGACCGCATCCACGACGACCTCGTCCACGGGCGCGGGGGCACGGTGACCGATGTCGCCCTGTCTCGGGGTATCACCCACCTCGGGCGATTTGCCGCGGCCTACCGCCAACGCTTCGAGGAGCTGCCGAGCCAGACCCTGGCCCGGGTCGCCTGATACTCCCGAGGCTAGGTCCCGGTTATCGCGGATGCTCCGGCCCCGGCCACCTGCTCGTCCTCGGCTGCCGAGCCGCCGGAGGCGCCGACCGCACCGACGAGCTCGCCGTCGACGCGTATCGGGACCCCGCCGCCGAAGGCAGCCACCCCGGGCCGGTTGCCGATGCCGCGGATCACCGCGTCCTCACCGGCGAGCGCCTCGTAGAGGCCGGAGGTCGGTGCCCCGCCGAAGCGGACGACGGTCCGCGCCTTGTCGATCGCGATGTCGCCCGAGGCGGCGAAGGCGCCGTCCATGCGGGCGAAGGCGAGCAGCGTCCCGCCGGGGTCGACGACGGCGACGTTCATCCGCAGGTCGTGCTCGCGGGCGTGCGCCAGAGCAGCGGCGAGCGCCGCCTCGGCCCCCTCGAGGGTCAAGACGGCGCTGCCGCGGGTGTGCTCGCCCATCCTCAGGTGAGCACGGTGGTGAAGCGGTCGTTGAGCTCGCGGTCGTGGTAGAAGATCCCCTTGCCGAGCTGGTCGACCGTCCACACGTTCGTCGGGCGGTCGGGGAAGGCGAGGTACCCGCCGGAGAAGACCTCGTTGCGGTTGCCGCTGGGGTCGAAGAAGTACACGGTCTGCCCGCGGGTGATGCCGTGACGGGTCGGGCCGATGTCGATCGGCACGTCATCCATGGTCATCAGGTCCGCCGCGCGCCCCACGGAGTTCCAGTCCTCGAGGCGGAAGGCGAAGTGGTGCAGCTTGCCCTGGGGGCCGCCGATGACAGCGAGCTGGTGGATCTGGTTGTTGGAGGTCATCCACGTGCCGACGCACTCGTGGTCGTCGTCGAGGCTGGTCTGCACGCGCTCGGTGGCGTAGAAGCCGAAGACGTCGGAGAGCATCCGCTCCATCGTGCCCACGTCCCCGGTCGTGATGAGGGAGTGGTCGAGGGCCGGGGCGCCGATACCGACGAGGTGGCGGGGGAAGACCTCGGGGTTGTGCGTGCCCAGCTCGGTGCCGATCGCGGTGGCATGGTGGTAGACCTCGAAGACGTGGTCCGAGGGGGTGACGAAGCGGATGCCGTCACCGATCTCGGGGTTCTCGCCCTTGCTCATCCGCTCGACGGTCAGGCCGAAGGCCTTCGCCTTGGCCTCGATGTCGTCGATGTCGGACTCGTGCTCGACCTTCCAGCCGAACTTCACGACGCCGACGCCACCCTCCTCGAGGACGACCGAGTGGTGGTCCCACTCGTCCCAGCCCTTGTAGAAGACACGCTTGGCACCGTCAGCGGTCGTGTCGGAGTGGGTCTCGTAGAGGCCCATCGTGCTCGCGTAGTGGTCCTTGGCCTCGCCCAGGTCGGTGACGCGCACGTGCGCGTAACCCATCCGTATGATTCCCATCGTTACTGCTCCTTGTCGGTGCCGGCCGCCAGCGCCTCGGCACGCAGACGTGCCTTCTCGTTGATCTGACGGAGGAACGGGTTGACCAGACGCACCTCGTCGTCGCGCATCTGGATGGTGACGTCCGAGTCGGGGATGGCTCGGCAGCTCAGGCAGGTCCCGTCGGTCTGCTCCTCGGCAGTGATGACGGTGTCGGCGATCGGGCGGTTGTAGGTGAACTCGCCCTCGAGGACGTCCACCTTGCAGATACCGCAGCCACCGCGCTTGCACCCGACGGTGTAGCTGTACCCGGCCTTGTACAGGCCGTTGAGCAGCGTCTCGTCCGGCGCGAGGTAGATCACCTCGTCCAGCGCTGGGATGGACACGTTCGGCACTGCCGCTCCTTTGCGTTCGCCACGGCGGCACCTCTGCCGCCCGTGGTGTCGAGCGTGCCGGGGCAAAGGGGGTGCGGTAAGCGACGTTCCCCGGAGAGGAACGCCGTCGTCGTCCTTGGTCAGCCGTAGGTGTCGCGGGGGCCGCGCATCCCGGGAGCCCGTCGCGGTCCCTTGCGCCAGGACGGCGCGCTCGGGCCGACCACCCGCAGCTCGACGACCGTCTCGGGGCCGACGTCCTCGGCGAGCCGGCCGAGGATCGTCGAGGTCAGCAGCCGCAGCTGGGTGGCCCACGCGGTGGAGTCGGCCCGCACCGTGAGCACGCCGTCCTCGTAGGCGACGGGCTCGCTGTGGCCGGCGACCTGCTCGCCGACGATGTCGGGCCAGCGCGACATCACCGACCCGGCGGCGACGTCGGCCTGCCAGCCACGGTCGGCGATCATCTTCTCGATCTGGTCACCGAGCAGCTCGGGATCCCGGCCGGAGGCGAAGGGGGCACCGCCCCCGGCCTCGATCCCGCGCCGGGTGCGTCGGCGCCGCGGCTTCATCCCGGGCCGCAGGCCGCGGGAGGCCGCGACGGCCCGCGCGCGGGCGAGCGCCGTGCGGGCCGCGTCCTCGACCTCAGCCGCGGTCTCGCCACGCTCGGTGTCCCGCGCGTCGTCGGCTGCGGGCACTGTCCCCGTGTCCGGCTCCGTGGGCTCGACGGGGCCGGTCGGCGTCGTCATGAGGGGTCCACCCGCCCGGTCGTCACGGCGAAGCGTTCGCCCTCGAGCGCCTCCGGCACGTCCTCCCCGACGGCCGCCGTGATGAGCACCTGCTCGCAGTCGCCGATGAGCCCGGCGAGCCGCTCGCGCCGACCCGAGTCCAGCTCGGCGAAGACGTCGTCAAGGATGAGCACCGGGTCGTCGCCGAGGTCGTGCTGCAGCAACCGGTAGGCGGCAAGCCGCAGCCCGAGCGCGAAGGACCACGACTCGCCGTGGCTGGCATACCCCTTCGCCGGCATGGGACCCAGCGCCAGGGTGACGTCGTCGCGGTGCGGCCCGACGAGGCTCACCCCTCGGTCGATCTCCTGGTCGCGCAGGCTCCCCATCGCCGCGAGCAGCTCCCCGCGCAGGACGTCGGGGGTGGGCACCTCCTCGCCGGTGGCGAAGCCCTCCGCGAGCGCCTCACCCGCCGCACCGGGGAGCGAGGAACGGTACCTGGCGGTGGCCTCTGCCGTGCTCGCGCTCACCGCGCCGTACGTGTCGGCGAGGTGCGGCACGAGGTCCGTCAGCAGACGCAGCCGGGCGTAGAGCAGCTGGGCGCCGAGCGTGGCGAGGTTGTCGTCCCAGATGTCGAGGGTGCGCAGGCCGTCCTCCCTGGCGCTGTCCTCGTCGATCCCCTCCGGCAGGCGGGTCCGGCGGCGCCCACGCCCGTCCCGAAGGGAGGCACCGGCCTGCTTGAGCAGCGCCGAGCGCTGGCGGACGATCTTGTCGTAGTCGGCCCGGACGCCGGCCCACCGGGGCTGACGCTGGACGAGCAGGTCATCAAGGAAGCGGCGCCGCTGCTCCGGGTCCCCCTTGACCAGGGCGAGGTCCTCGGGCGCGAAGAGCACGGTGCGCAGCGTCCCGAGCACGTCTCGCGGTCGCGGGACCGGCGATCGGCCGAGCTTGGCGCGGTTGGCCCGCCCTGGGGTGATCTCGAGCTCGACGACCTGCTCGCGCCCCTCCCGCACGACCGCCGCCCGGACCACCGCACGGTCGGCGCCGAAGCGCACGAGCGGCTGGTCCTGGGCGACCCGGTGGCTGGCGAGGGTCGCGACGTAGCCGATCGCCTCGACGAGGTTGGTCTTACCCTGCCCGTTGAGCCCGACGAGGGTGCTCACCCCTGGCGCGAGGGGCAGCTCCGCGCTCTCGTAGCTGCGGAAGTCCGCGACCGAGAGGTGCCGGACGTGCACCTCAGCCGGAGCGAGTGGACCGCGACCCGCTCGTCGGCCCCTTCGCCCCTCCGGTGCTGCCCGATCCGGAGGACGGACCAGCCGCGGCAGCCTTGCGACCCTTGCTCGCCGCCTTCTTCGCGCTCTTGGTCGGCTTCTCCTTCGAGGCCTCCTTGCGCTGGGCGGTCTTGGCCTTCTTCGGGCCGCCGACGGCCGACTGCTCACGCAGCTCGTGGCCCTCGTCGATCGTCATGACCTGGTGCCCGCCAAACTGCCCACGCAGCGCCGCGACGGCCTGCATCGCCGGGCTGGCCTCCTGCCGCGAGGCGAAGCGGGCGAAGAGCGAAGCCGAGATGACCGGCATGGGGACGGCGTTGGCGATGGCCTCCTCGACGGTCCACCGACCCTCGCCGGAGTCGGCGGTGTAGTCCGAGACGTCGTCGAGCTCGGGGTTCTCCTCGAGCGCCTTGACCATGAGGTCGAGCAGCCAGGACCGCACGACGGTGCCGCGGCTCCAGGCCTTGAAGGCGCCGGGGACGTCCTTGACGATGTCCTTCTTCTCGAGCAGCTCGTAGCCCTCGGCGTAGGCGTGCATGAGGCCGTACTCGATGCCGTTGTGGACCATCTTGACGTAGTGGCCGGCCCCGACCTCGCCCGCGTGGACGAAGCCCTCGTCGCGTGGCCCCTCGGGGCGCAGCGCGTCGAAGATCGGCATCGCCCGCGTGACGTGCTTCTTCAGCCCACCGACCATGAGGCCATAGCCGTTCTCCAGGCCCCAGATGCCGCCGGAGACGCCGACGTCGAGGTACCCGATGCCCTTCTCCTTGAGCAGCGCGGCGTTCTCGAAGTCATCCGTGAAGCGGCTGTTGCCGCCGTCGATGACGAGGTCACCCTCGTCGAGGCGCTCCGAGAGGTCCGTGACCACCGAGCGGGTGATCTCACCGGCGGGCACCATGACCCACACGACGCGCGGAGTTTGGAGCCGGTTGATCATGTCCTGGACGCTCTTGGCGTCCGACACGGCCTTGTTGCGGTCGTACCCGACCACCTCGTGGCCGGCGCGGCGGATGCGCTCCCGCATATTGCCGCCCATCTTGCCGAGGCCGATGAGTCCGAGCTGCATGGGTTGCTCCTGGGGTCGTGGGTCGGGTGACGTCTGGAGTGGGCGGGTCCTGAGGTGCGACGGAGGGCCCTCGCAGGATCAGCCGGCGAGGCGCACCGGCTGGAGGACGTAGCGGTAGGTGGTGTCCAGCTCGCCGTCCTGACTCGTCTGTCCGGTGATCATCGCCGCCTTGAGCGGGCCGGTGAAGGACATCCGGGTCCATTCCGTCCCGAGCGCCCCGAGCCCGTCGAGGAGGTAGCCGGGGTTGAACGCGACCGTGATGTCGGGGCCGCTCACGCTGGCCTCGAGGGCCTCGGAGGCCTGGGCGTCCTCGCCGGTCCCCGCCTCGATGGCGAGCTGACCCTCGGAGAAGCGCAGTCGCACCGGCGTGGTCCGCTCCGCGACGAGGGCGACGCGCTTGACCGCCTCGATGAGCTCGGCGGTGGCGATGACGGCCTCGGTCTCGCTCGTGGTCGGGAAGATCTTCGCGACCTTCGGGTACTCGCCGTCGAGCAGACGCGAGGTCGTGCGTCGCTGACCGGCCTCGAAGCCGACGAGGCCGTCGCCACCGGCGGCCGAGCCGAGCGCGATGTCGATCGAGCCCACCGCACCGAGCGAGCGGGCGGTCTCGGAGAGGGTGCGGGCCGGGATGAGCGCGACGTGGCTCGCGTCCGGCGTGCCGGGCGACCACGTGAGCTCACGCATCGCGAGGCGGTAGCGGTCGGTCGCGAGCAGGGTCATCGTCTCGCCGTCGACCTCGACCCGGACGCCGGTGAGGATCGGCAGCGAGTCACCGCGGTCGGCGGCGATGGAGACCTGGGAGACGGCCTGGGTGAAGACGGAGCCGTCGATGGTGCCGGTGCCCTCGGGCGAGGTCGGCAGGGTCGGGTACTCGTCGGCCGGCATCTGCAGCAGCGAGAAGCGCGAGCTGCCGCAGGTGACCTGGACCTTGCTGCCCTCGGTGACGACGTCGACCGGCTTGGCGGGGAGGTTGCGGGAGATGTCGGCGAGGAGTCGACCGAGGACGAGCACGGTGCCGGCCTCCTCGACGTCGGCCGCGACGGTGATCCGTGCGGAGACCTCGTAGTCGAAGGCGGAGAGGGTGACGGTCCCCCCTTCGTCGGCGGTGATGAGGACACCTGCGAGGACGGGGACCGGCGGACGGGCCGGCAGACCACGAGCAACCCAGGTGACCGCCTCGGCGAGGACGTCACGCTCGACGCGGAACTTCACGACAGACCTACCCATTTCCCGCGCGTCGGACGCGCGCGTGCGCTCAGTGTTGCATCCCCTGGGCGCGGGCGGGTGCCGAGGCAGGGTGACCGCGCAGGGAGCACAACCCTAGATCCACAGCGGGCCGGTTCGCCATGCGTGGGGGTGAAAGGTTGATCTGGAGGTCTCATAGTCGTCATCGGTCCTGTGGATCCTGGGGACAACCGTGCCGATCCGTGCCTCTCGGGCCATTTCTGCGCGGATCTGTGCCGTTCCGGGGTGTGGACGGGCTGTTGGTGGTCCTGTGCGTGGCGAAGGGGGTGCTGTGGACCGGGCCGCGTTGTCCGCAGCCTCGTGCAGCAGCTCCACATCCCTCCACAGCGAGGTCCCCACGGTTGTCCGCAGGTCGTCGGGGCGGGCGGGCCCTGATCCGGGGCTCGGGAGATCGGGTGGTCGTGCAGCGCGCGAGGCGAAGGGGGTGACCCGCCGGTTGTGGACCGTCCCGGGGGTGTTGTCGACAGCTTCGGCCTCGTAGAGCCTCCCACAACCTTTTCCACAGGCTGTGGATCTGTGGATGGTGTCGGGGATACCGACGGGTCACCTGGGCTTCGGACCGCCGGGTGAACGGGGAGGGTGGATCTCCCCACAGCTGTGGACAGCAGGTGTGGACAGCGAGATGTGGCGCCGTGACCGGGCGCGACCTCCCTGGGAAGGGGGATCAGGTGCTCGACTGCTGCTTGATCCGGTTCGTCAGCTCGGTGACCTGGTTGTAGATCGCGCGGCGCTCGGCCATGAGCTCGCCGATCTTGCGGTTGGCGTGCATGACCGTGGTGTGGTCGCGACCGCCGAAGAGCTTGCCGATCTGCGGCAGGGAGTCGTCGGTGAGCTCACGCACGAGATACATCGCGATCTGACGCGCCGTGGTGAGCGCGCGGGTGCGCGACGGGCCCTGGATGTCCTCGATGGTCACCCCGAAGTACGAGGCCGTCTGGGCCATGATCGTCGCGGCATCGATCTCGTTGGGCACCTCGTGCGGGATGAGGTCCTTGAGGACGATCTGCGCCAGACCGAGGTCGACCGGCTGCCGGTTGAGGCTGGCGAAGGCGGTGACGCGGATGAGAGCCCCTTCGAGCTCGCGGATGTTCGTCGAGATCCGGCTGGCGATGAACTCGAGCACCTCGTCGGGGACCGAGAGCCGCTCCTGGATCGCCTTCTTGCGCAGGATCGCGATGCGTGTCTCGAGGTCGGGGGGCTGGACGTCGGTGAGCAGGCCCCACTCGAAGCGGCTGCGCATCCGCTCCTCGAAGCCCTCGAGGAGCTTCGGCTTGACGTCGCTCGTGATGACGACCTGCTTGTTCGCGTTGTGCAGCGTGTTGAAGGTGTGGAAGAACTCTTCCTGCGTCTGGTGCTTGCCGCTGAGGAACTGGATGTCGTCGATGAGCAGGACGTCGACGTCGCGGTAGCGGGCCTGGAAGGCAGCGGCCTTGTCGTCGCGGATGCTGTTGATGAAGTCGTTGGTGAACTCCTCGGAGTTCACGTACCGCACCTTGACGTGGGGGTAGAGGTTGCGCGCGTAGTGGCCGATCGCGTGGAGCAGGTGCGTCTTGCCGAGACCAGACTGCCCGTAGACGAAGAGCGGGTTGTACGCCTTGGCTGGGGCCTCCGCGACCGCGACCGCGGCCGCGTGAGCGAAGCGGTTGCTCGACCCGATGACGAAGGTGTCGAAAAGGTACTTCGGGTTGAGCCGGGTCAGCTCGACGCTCTCGGCCTGCACCGCCTGGCCCCGACCGGCCTTCGAGATGGGGGTGACCGTCGCCGCGGGCGTGGGGTCACCGATCGGCAGCGGCTCCTCGGTCGCCAGGCCCTGGCGAGCGGGCGTCTCGTCGTCGCTCTCGGACTCGGGCCGCCCGGGCCACGTGTCGTCCTCGCCCAGGGTCAGGGTGGTCTCGTCCTCGTCGCCGGCAAGGCTGGGGTCGACGGTGACGGCGATCCGCACGTCCCGTCCGAGCTGAGCCGACAGCGCCTGGGTCAGCTGCATCCGCAGCCGCTGCTCGACGAACTCCTTGCTGAAGTCGTCCGGGACGGCGATGAGTGCCGTGCTGTCGAGCAGACCGACGAGCTGCGCGAGGGTGAGGAAGGCGCGGCGACCGACGGGGACACCATCTGCATCGAGGGAGTCGAGGGTGGAGCGCCAGACCTCGGCGAAGTCCGTCTCGGCATCCGCCACGCTGGTCCCACCTCGTCATCGGTCTGGTCTCGCAGGCGAAGGGGTGACCTGTGTGCCTGGATCAGGATGTCCACACCGTTGTCCACAAGCTGTGGGTATTCTGGTCTGGAGGGGTGACGCTAACAAGTGGATCGGCAGCGCGGCAACCTCGTACGACATTTTTCCCAGCATCCTCGGCGTGTCGCTCCGATGCCCGGGCCCGCATCTGTGACCGTGGTGGGTTTGGCTGCGGAAGGGCGGCGAGGTGTCCCCGGTTTGACCGGTCCGACGGCGCTCCCGTAGCCTGGACGACGGCCTGATCGGCCGCCTTCGCATGCCCATGATCACCAGGACGTCATCCGCGACCCGGGACGTGGGTTTCCGATCGCGGCCGAGCTGCCCACGGACCATCCAGGCGTGCCCGCTGCGCCACCACACCACGGAGTATTCGCGATGAGCAAGCGCACCTTCCAGCCGAACAACCGTCGCCGCGCCAAGACGCACGGCTTCCGTCTGCGCATGCGCACGCGTGCCGGCCGCGCCATCCTGGCGAACCGCCGCGCCAAGGGCCGCGCCAAGATCTCCGCCTGAGCCACGAGGCAACGCCCGTGTTGCCCGCGCAGCACCGACTGACGGAGCGCGGGGAGCTCACGGCAGCGATCCGTGGTCCTGGCGCCCGACGTCAGGGATCCCGGCTCCTCGTGGTCCACGCCCGTCGCACCGACGCCCGGCAGGCTCAGCCGCCGCGCGTCGGTGTTGTCGTGTCCAAGGCGGTGGGCAACGCCGTCGTGCGCAACCGGGTGAAGCGTCGGCTCCGCGCTCAGGTGGCCCCCTTGCTGGCGACCGTCCCGCCCGGGACGGACCTCGTGCTCCGCGCCAACCCGGCTGCCGCCGGCGCAGCGTCGCGAGAGATCGGCGAGGCCCTGGCCCGAACCCTCGAGACCCTCATTGCCCAGCTCGGCCCCGTGGGTTCGACCCGATGAGTTCGACCACGGCGCTGGCTGCCCCCTTCGTCCTCCTCGTCCGCGGGTACCAGCGGTTCGTCTCGCCGCTCCTGCCCTCCCGCTGCCGCTACTACCCGAGCTGTTCCTCCTACGCGGTCACCGCGCTGGGCCGGTTCGGACCGCTGCGGGGCGGCTACCTCACGCTCCACCGTCTCGGCCGGTGCCACCCGTGGTCCGCCGGCGGTGTCGACTTCGTCCCCGACCGCTGGGCGGAGCGCGGATCGCCCATGCTGCGCGAGCCCCGCCTCGGCGACGACTCCCCGGCCCTCACCGAGGCCGATCTTGCAGACCTCCGGCGCCGTACCGGCGCACCCCGAGAGCGAAGGACGACCTCCTCGTGAGCTTCAGCGACATCATGTATCCCTTCGAGTGGATCGTTGCCTGGATCATGTATCTCTGGCACGCCGGCCTGACCGCCATCGGCGCGCCGGAGGCCAACGGCTGGACGTGGACCCTGTCCATCGTCGGTCTCGTCATCGTCATGCGTGCGGCGCTCATCCCGCTCTTCGTCAAGCAGATCCACGCCTCGCGCAAGATGCAGCTCATCCAGCCCGAGATGCAGAAGATCCAGAAGAAGTACAAGGGCAAGAAGGACCCTGAGTCTCAGCAGAAGATGCAGCAGGAGATGATGGCCCTGTACCGCGAGACGGGGACCAACCCGCTCGCGTCGTGCATGCCGATCCTCATCCAGTCGCCGTTCTTCTTCGGCCTCTTCCGCGTGCTCAACGGTCTCGACGAGATGGCCTCTGGCTCGAAGCAGCCCATCGGTCCGCTGAGCCGCGACCTGGCCGCTCAGGCCGAGAGCTCGACGATCTTCGGGGCGAAGCTCTCCGACATCTTCCTCGGCGCCGACTCGCTCAACGTCCAGATCGTCACGGTCATCCTCATCGTCCTCATGTCGGCGACGACCTTCACGACGCAGCACCAGCTGATGCGCAAGAACATGCCCGCGGCCGCGCTCGAGGGTCCGTTCGCGCAGCAGCAGAAGATCATGCTGTACCTCTTCCCGATCATCTTCGCCGTCTCCGGCATCAACTTCCCGATCGGTGTCCTCATCTACTGGTTCACGACGAACCTCTGGACGATGCTCCAGCAGTTCTACGTTATCCGTCGCATGCCTGCGCCCGGCTCGGCCGCGGAGAAGGCGATGCACGAGCGCCGCCGCAAGGCCGGCAAGCCGCTGGACACCCCCGAGGAGAAGCACCAGCGCGAGCACGACGAGGAGATGGCCGACGAGCTGGCTGCCAAGGGCGTCATCAGCGGCCAGCGCGTGCAGCCCAAGGGCAAGAAGCGGGCGAAGAAGTCCGGCAACCGCCCCAAGCCGAACGACGGGGGCGGCTCCGCGGCCGCGCCCGGCGGCGGCTCCGACTGACCTCACCACCTGCGGCAGGCATGCGACCTGCCGTGACTGCCACAAGGAGAGATGCATGAGTGAGACCACCGAGCAGACGAGCTCGACCGACAAGCGACAGGGTCTGCTACGCGAGGGTGAGGTGGCGGCCGACTTCCTCGAGACGCTCCTCGACATCTGCGACCTCGACGGGGACATCGACCTCGACATCGACGGGGACCGCGCGGCGGTCGCGATCGTCGACTCCGAGGACGGCCGCGTGCCTCGACGGCTCATCGGCAACGACGGCAAGGTGCTCGAGTCGCTGCAGGAGCTGACCCGGCTGGCGGTCCAGTCCGCTACTGGTGAGCGCAGCCGGCTCATGCTCGACATCGCCGGCCACCGGGCCGGGCGCCGCGCCGAGCTCGTCGAGATCGCGCGTACAGCGATCCAGGAGTGCCGTGAGTCCGGGACCGGGGTCTCGCTCGACCCGATGACCGCCTTCGAGCGCAAGGTCGTCCACGACGAGGTGCTCGCCTCGGGCCTCGCATCCGAGTCGTCCGGGTCCGAGCCGCGACGGTACGTCGTCATCCTCCCGGCCAGCACGTCCCGAGCGGTCTTGGAGGAGTCGTCCAGCGGGTCGGCCGAGGTGGAAAAGCCGGCCGACAGCGTGGAGACCAACGAGCAGGACGCGTGACGTTTCACGTGAAACAGGCTCCCGAGCCCACGGAAGGCGCCCGCCGGTTCTTCGGCGAGCGCCTTCCGCTCGCTGAGGCATTCACGGCGATCCTCGCGGACACCGGGGTGAGCCACGGGCTCATCGGGCCGCGTGAGGTGCCGATCCTCTGGGAGCGGCACGTGCTCAACTGCGCCGTCATCGAGGACGCCTTCACCTCGGGCTCGCGGGTCATTGACGTGGGGAGCGGCGCTGGCCTGCCGGGGGTCGCCGTGGCGATCAGCCGTCCCGACCTCGACATCCACCTCGTCGAGCCGATGCTGCGCCGCACCGACTGGCTCACCGGCGTGGTTGACGAGCTTGCCCTGCCGAACGTCACGGTCCATCGCGCGCGGGCCGAGCAGGTTCACGGCACGCTCGAGGCTCCCTTCGTCACGGCGCGGGCCGTCGCCCGGCTCGACAAGCTGGCCCGCTGGTGCTTCCCGCTCCTGACGCCCGGTGGTTCGCTCGTCGCGATGAAGGGACGCTCGGCGGCGGACGAGCTCGCCGACGTCACCCCGGCGCTGCGCAAGGTGGGCATGACCGAGTCCCGGGTGGCCGAGCACGGCGCGGACGTGCTGGAGACCCCGACCCTGACGGTCAACTGTGTCGTCGTCCCGAAGCAGAAGGCCGGTCGCCGGCGCTGAGGCTCTGCCCTTCAACCACGCCACTCTCTGCGCCACCGCCACGCAGACGCCGCTGCTCCCACGCCGCGTTGACTCCGCTGCGTTGTCTCCGCTGCGGCGACCGCGGTGTCCTCCCTGCCCCCGCGGGCAGGTCTACGTCGTCGAATGACCGCACCCCTCCCGCCTTGCCCACCTCACGTCCCACAGACCGCTCGAACCAGGGGTACTTTTCAGGGGTACGGCGTCGGTTGTTTCACGTGAAACACCCACGACCTGTCTGCTTTGGCGTGTCGGTGTCGGGTGACGTTAGATAGGTGGGTGATGACGACCGATCGACGCAAGCACGAGGGTGAGCGCGTGGTGATCCCAGGGATGGGGTGGCCGGCTGTCTCGGCGACAGTGTCTCCGTCGCCGATCGGGTGGATGGGTGACCAGAGCACGCCGCGGACCCCGGATACGTCCGTTTCACGTGAAACGGACGCCGAGGCCTCAAGCGAAAGCTCCGAAGGAAGCGCCGACGGCGAGACGGCTCCCATCGATGAGGAGGCCGAGGCCGAAGTCGGTGGCGTGGCCGGAAACGACTCTCCGGTGCTCGCGGCGGTGACTGCGGACCAGGCGGCCCGGGCCCGGCTTGCCACGAAGAACTTCCCGCGGCCTGATTCGACGCGTGTCATCACCGTGTCGAACCAAAAGGGTGGGGTCGGCAAGACGACGACGGCCGTCAACCTCGCGGCCGCCCTGGCGCAGAACGGCCTGCACGTGCTGCTCGTCGACACCGACCCGCAGGGCAACGCGAGCACGGCGCTCAACATCGAGCATCACGCCGAGGTGCCGAGCATCTACGACGTGCTCATCGAGGGCACGCCCGTCGCACATGTCATGCAGGCGTGTCCCGATGTCCCCAACCTCTGGTGCGTGCCCGCGACGATCGACCTGGCGGGAGCCGAGATCGAGCTCGTCTCCCTCGTCGCCCGAGAGTCCCGGATGCGCGGCGCCCTGGAACGGCTGGCCACCGGCCGTGAGGAGGCTGGGCAGCCCCGTCTCGACTACGTCATCATCGACTGCCCGCCCAGCCTTGGCCTGCTCACCGTCAATGCCTTCGTCGCGGCGCATGAGGTCCTCATCCCGATCCAGTGCGAGTACTACGCGCTCGAGGGGCTGTCGCAGCTCTTGAAGAACATCGACCTCATCCAGACGCACCTCAACCCGGCCCTGCACGTCTCGACGATCCTGCTGACGATGTATGACGGCCGCACGAACCTGTCGCGTCAGGTTGCCGACGAGGTCCGCACCCACTTCCCGAACGAGGTGCTGGGCGCCACCATCCCGCGGTCGGTGCGGGTGTCCGAGGCCCCGAGCTTCGGTCAGACCGTCATCACGTACGACGCCCAGAGCACCGGGGCGCTGGCCTACCTCGAGGCCGCAGCAGAGATCGCCGACCGCGGGGTCGGCACGACCGAAGGACCGGGTGAGCAGGCATGAGCGAGAAGCGACGCGGGCTGGGACGGGGCCTGGGTGCCCTGATCCCCGACCAGGCCCCGGCGAAGAACCGTCCGGTCGACGTGTTCTTCGCCGACCGTCCGGAACCCGCCCCTGTGGAGGGACACACACCGCACACGGCCGCCGGGATGCTCGCTGAGCACACCGGCGCCGGCGCCGCCGAACCTCAGCCCGAGGCTGCTGCGGACGGCCTGGCGCCTGTGCCCGGCGCGCAGTACGCGGAGGTCCCGCTCGACGCGATCCGGCCGAACTCGCGCCAGCCACGCACCGTGTTCGACGAGGACGACATGGCCGAGCTCGTCCACTCGATCCGCGAGATCGGTGTGCTCCAGCCCGTCGTCGTCCGTCCGCTCCCGGAGGGCGCGGACGCACCCGAGGGTGTCGCGTACGAGCTCATCATGGGTGAGCGTCGCTGGCGGGCCTCCCGCGAGGCGGGCCGCGACAGCGTGCCGGCGATCGTCAAGCAGACCGAGGAGGACGACCTCCTGCGCGACGCCCTCCTGGAGAACCTCCACCGCAGCCAGCTCAACTCCCTCGAGGAGGCGGCGGCCTACCAGCAGCTCCTCGACGACTTCGGCTGCACGCAGGAGGAGCTCGCGCGCAAGATCGGTCGCTCACGCCCCCAGATCAGCAACACCCTGCGGCTCCTCCGCCTGCCACCGCTCGTGGCCAGGCGCGTGGCAGCCGGTGTGCTGTCGGCCGGCCACGCCCGGGCCTTGCTCGGACTCGAGGACGGCGCGAGCATGGAGCGCCTCGCCCAGAGGATCGTCGCCGAGGGCCTCTCCGTCCGCAGCGTCGAGGAGATCGTCGCCCTCGGGATGGAGCCGGAGAAGCCGCGACGCAGCGCCCCTCGGCAGGCTGATCGCAGCGAGGAGATCGACGACCTCGAGTCCGCGCTCGGCGACCACCTCGAGACCCGCGCGAAGATCTCGATGGGGGCGCGCAAGGGCCGGGTGACGATCGAGTTCGCCTCGCTCGACGATCTCCACCGGATCCTCGAGCAGATGGGGATGCAACACCTCAACTGAAGGTGAAATCCCTTGTGCTGCAAGAGATTTCGTGGGCAAGACGAAAGGGGGTCCACCATCAGGTGGACCCCCCTCGCGTGGTGCCGAGGCGTCAGCCGAGGAAGGGCTCGAGCTCCTTGACGAGCTTCGGCTTCGGCATGGCGCCGACGAGCGTCTTGACGATCTCGCCGTTGAGGTAGACGTGCATCGTCGGGATCGACGTGATGCCGTAGCGCGCGGTGACCTGCGGGTTCTCGTCGGTGTTGAGCTTGACGATGCTCAGCTTGCCGTCGTACTGGCCGGCGAGCTCTTCGAGGACCGGGGCGACCGCGCGGCACGGGCCGCACCACGGCGCCCAGAAGTCGACGAGGACGGGGGTGCTGCTCTTGAGGACGTCTGCCTCGAAGGTGGCGTCGGTCGTGGCCTTGGTACCTGCCATGGGGTGTTCCTTCTCTGCTCGGTTCAGGGTGGGTGGGTGTGCGGATCAGCGTGTCAGCGGGCGCCGACAGTGCCGTCGACCGGGTCGTCCTGGCTGATGAGGGCCTGGTCGGGGGCGGGCTCGGCAGCCTCCTCGTGCTCGGCGAGCCACCGCTCCGCGTCGAGGGCAGCAGCGCAGCCCGAGCCGGCCGCCGTGATGGCCTGCCGGTAGGTGTGGTCGACGAGGTCACCGCAGGCGAAGACCCCGGGGATGTTGGTCCGGGTGGTGCGGCCCTCGACGAGGACGTAGCCCTCGTCGTCGAGCGCGACCTTCGCAGCGTCAGGGGTCTCCCGCAGCAGCTCGTTGCGCGGGTCGTGGCCGATCGCGACGAAGAGCCCGGTGACCTCGAGCGGGCGCTCCTCTCCGGTCTCGGTGTCGCGCAGCGTCACGGAGGAGACCTTCGCGTCGCCGTGGATCGCGGTGACCTCGGAGTTCCACGCGAAGCGGATCTTGTCGTTGGCGAGGGCCCGCTCAGCCATGATCTTGCTGGCGCGCAGCTCGTCGCGCCGGTGGACGAGGGTGACCGACCGGGCGAACTTCGTGAGGAAGGTGGCCTCTTCGATCGCCGAGTCTCCACCGCCGACGACGGCGATGTCCTGGTCCCGGAAGAAGAAGCCGTCGCAGGTGGCGCACCAGCTCACGCCGTGCCCGGAGAGGCGCTTCTCGTCGGGCAGGCCGAGCTCGCGGTAGGCGGAGCCCATGGCGAGGATGACGGCACGTGCCCGGTGCTCGGTGCCCTCGGAGTCGGTGACGACCTTGACGTCGCCGTCGAGCCGGACCGCGGTGACGTCGTCGGTGACGATCTCGGTCCCGAAGCGCTCGGCCTGGCCGCGCATCGCCATCATGAGGTCCGGCCCCATGATCCCCTCGGTGAAGCCGGGGAAGTTCTCGACCTCGGTGGTGTTCATCAGCGCGCCACCGGCGGTGACAGAGCCCTCGAAGAGGAGCGGCTCGAGGTTGGCGCGGGCGGCGTAGACAGCCGCGGTGTAGCCGGCGGGACCGGAGCCGATGATGATGACGTTACGGACCGATGTGGTCACAGGAGTCACAGTATGTAGTCCTTGCGCGCGGGTCTGGGGGCAGATGTTGTGGTCGTGATGGAGCAACGTCCATCGTAGGGGAGGCATTCCCGCCCCGCCCGAGGTGCTCAGGGCAGGGTCACCGGCGCGTCGTAGATCGGCTCGCAGCCCGGGGCGATCGCCCAGGCCCGGGTCTGGCCGTCCTCCTGGGCGATGACGAGGAACCCGTGCTGCCCGTCGAAGGTGCCGACGTCGACGAGGACCGGCCGCGCCTCCGGGGCGCCGATCTCGGCTAGACAGTCGGACGCTCCCTGCTCGGTGGCGAGCGGACCGAGGCCAGGGGACTCCGCCGACATCGACGGGACCGCCTGGGCCTGACGTTGCTCCGTGCTGAGCGCCACCGCGGCGTCGGTGGCGAGCCGGTCCTGGGTGTACGCGCGCTCGCTGACGGAGAGGGCGAAGGGGGGTGCCGTCGCCGACGCGGTCTCGTCGGTCGGTTGTGGGCTGGGAGTCACGGACGCGGCTCCCGCCGCGTCCTCGGACCCGAGGTCGGCTGCGGACTCGGCGCCCTGCCCGACGGGTCCGTCACGCCGTGCATCGGGATCAGCATCTGCGGCTTCAGCAGGTCATGGATCGCCTCGAGGTCGGGGCGGTTGGCGTGCCCCGAGACGTGATACATCCCGTCGTCGAGTA
>JBHWMJ010000027.1:0-6819 GCA_043423105.1 Marihabitans sp. | reverse complement strand
GGTGTCCGTGGCGGCCCTGGTCCCCAAGGCTGAGATCGAGGGAGAGATGGGGGACTCCCACGTCGGTCTCCAGGCCCGCCTCATGAGCCAGGCGCTGCGCAAGATCACCGGTGCGCTGTCCTCCACCGGCACCACCGCCATCTTCATCAACCAGCTGCGCGAGAAGATCGGTGTGTTCTTCGGCAACCCGGAGACCACCACCGGAGGGAAGGCCCTGAAGTTCTACGCCTCCGTGCGCCTGGACGTGCGCCGCATCGGCGGCCTCAAGGACGGGGACCAGCCCGTGGGCAACCGCACCCGGGTCAAGGTCGTCAAGAACAAGATGGCGCCGCCCTTCAAGCAGGCCGAGTTCGACATCCTCTACGGCCAGGGGATCTCCCGCGAGGGTGGCCTCATCGACATGGGTGTCGACCAGGGCTTCGTCCGCAAGGCGGGTGCCTGGTACACCTACGAGGGGGACCAGCTCGGTCAGGGCAAGGAGAACGCCCGCAACTTCCTCAAGGACAACCCCGAGCTCGCCGACGAGCTCGAGGCGAAGATCAAGGCCAAGCTCGGGATCGGCGTCCAGCCGGTGGAGGCGGTCGACGAGGTCGCCGACGTCCCGGTCGACTTCTGATCCAGGCCCGACCGATCACCGTGCCAGCGCACGACCCGGCCGCACGCGACGTCTCGCTCGAGGCGCTGCGTGCGGCCGTCGCGCGTGCGGAGCGAGCATCACCCCAGGCGCCACCACCGCCGGAGCCGCAGGACGCTGACGCCGATCCGCACGCCGTCGCCCGGGCGGTGGTGCTGCGGCAGCTCACCGGGTCGCCCAAGTCGCGCTCGCAGCTCGAGCAGGCGCTGCGCCGCAAGGGCTGTCCCGACGACGTCGCGGCGACCGTGCTCGACCGCTTCGAGGAGGTCGGGCTCGTCGACGACGAGGCGTACGCGCAGATGCTCGTGCGGTCCAAGCAGTCCGGTCGTGGGCTGGCCCGCAGAGCTCTCCAGCACGAGCTGAGGGCGAAGGGGGTCGACGACGAGATCGCCCGGGGTGTCCTCGACACCATCGAGCCCGACGACGAGCGCGAGATCGCCCGCGGGCTCGTCGAGAAGAAGCTTCGGTCCATGCACGGCCTCGACCGGCAGGTCCAGGTCCGGCGGCTGTCCGGCCTGCTCGCGCGCAAGGGCTACGGAGCTGAGGTCAGCCGCCAGGTCATCACCGAGGCGCTCGACGCGCTGCCGGAGCACCAGCGCGACTGAGCCGCACACGAGCTCCCGGCACGAGCTGCGACGCGCGGTCGCACGACTCCTCGCTGAGCACGGCGATGACGGGGTAGCCCCCGGTCACCGGGTGGTCGCTGAGGAAGAGCGTCGGCTGCCCGTCGCTGCTCACCTGGACCGAGCCGCGGACCACCCCTTCGCTCGGCAGCTCGTCGGTGACGGCGCGCGCGAGGGTGGGCCCCTGCAGCCGCACGCCGACCCGGTCGACGTCTGCTGTCACCGACCACTCCGTGCTCGTGAGCGTGCGCCACGCGTCGTCGGTGAACCAGTCCGCCCGAGGGCCCGGCTCCACGGTGAGAACGGCGGGATCGGTGGTCAGCCGGCGGCTGTCGGCCGGCCCCGTCGCCGCCTGGTCGACGACGAGGTGGCTCGACCCCGCCGCATCACCGGCGCCCACGACGTCGCTCGGGCACAAGGGTGCCGGGCCGGTGCCCGAGAGGGTGTCGTAGGCGCGCGACCCGAGGACGCTCTCGTCCTGCCAGCCGCCCGCGACCGCGAGGTAGGAGCGCAGGCCATGGGTGGGCCGTCCGATCCGAAGCACCGACCCGCGCGGCCACCGCATGACCGACGAGAGCGCCTCGGGTCGCCCGTCGATGGTGACGGCAGACGTAGCACCGGTGACCGCGACGAGCAGGTCGTCTCGGGCGCGGGCCGCGAAGCCGCCGAGGGTCACCTCGACGGTCGCGGCATCCTCGGCGCACCCGGTGAGCCGCAGCGCCAGCGCGTGCGAGGTGCGATCGGCCGCCCCCGAGCGGCCCAGCCCGAGCGCGGCGTACCCCGGCCGCCCGAGGTCCTGCAGGGTGGCGAGCGGGCCGGTCTCGATAACCTCGACAGCGCGCCGAGTCGTGGGCTGACGCATGTCCGACCCCGGGGCGGGGGCGACCTCCTCAGGAGGGTTGGGCAACCGGTCGACCGGGACGAAGCGCACCGTGTCCCCGGGCACGAGCAGGCCCGGCGGCTGCCGGTCGATGTCCCACAACCGGGCGTCCGTGCGTCCCACGAGCTGCCACCCGCCGGGGGAGGTGCGGGGGTAGATGCCGCACCACGTGTCGGCCAGCGCCACGGAGCCCGCAGGCACGGCTGTCCGCGGTGACGAGCGCCGGGGGACCTGGAGCCATCCGTCGCCGGCGAGATAGGCGAAGCCCGGGGCGAAGCCGGCGAAGGCGACCTGCCACGTCGTCCGGGCATGGCGCTCGACGACCGCCTCGACAGAGGTATTGCAGGCTTCGGCGACGACGGCGAGGTCGGCGCCGTCGTAGACGACGGAGATCTCGTGGGTCCGGCTCGTCGCGCTCCCGGTGGGCCGGCCAAGCGTGCCGGCGGCTGAGCGCAGGGCAGCGGCAACCGCCGTCGTCGTCGTCACGCGTGGGTCGAGGGTGACGAGGACGGTGCGTGCTGCCGGGACGACGTCCAGGACACCCGGCAGCCGGTTGTGCTCCAGCTCGGTGGCGAGCGCGGCGTGCAACGCCCGGCTCTCGGCGAGGGTGCCGACCTCGGCGAGCAGAGCGGCCGACCCCGCGGGCAGCAGCCGCATCAGGCGAAGGGGGCGACCTGCACCCCGGCCTCGGTCAGTGCGTCCCGCACCGCGCGGGCGTCCTCGACGGCGCTGGGGGAGTCGCCGTGGACGCACAGGGAGGAGACCGATCCCTGGGCCAGCTCGAGGGCCTGGGTGACGATGCTCGGACCCGAGAGGACAGCCCCGTCGTCGCCACGGGGGACGAGGGTGCCCCTCGAGGTGTAGGCGCGGTCGGCGAAACCCTCCGTCGCGCAACGGATCCCGGCCTCCTCGGCACGACGCAGCCAGGCAGATCCCGGCAGCCCGAGCGCGACGAGGTCGTCGCCGAGCAGCCGCACGCCCTCGACGAGAGCAGCCGCCTGCCCCTCGTGGTGGACGACCGCGTTGTAGAGCGCACCGTGCGGCTTGACGTAGGCGACGCGGACCCCCACCGCCTCAGCGAAGGCGCGCAGGGCACCCACCTGGTAGACGACCTCCGCCGTCAGCTCGGCCAGGTCGACGTCGATGAAGCGACGGCCGAAGCCCGCGAGATCGCGGTAGGAGACCTGCGCTCCGACGACGACGCCGCGCTCGGCGCACAGGGCGACGACGCGTTGCATCGTGCGGGCGTCCCCGGCGTGGAAGCCGCACGCGACGTTGGCGCTCGTCACGACGCCGAGCAGGCCCTCGTCGTCTGTCAGGGCCCACCGGCCGAAGCCTTCGCCGAGGTCCGCGTTGAGGTCGATGGTCACCACAGCGACATCGTCGCAGAGCCCTGCCGAAAGAGGCCTGAGGCGGGAAACCTCGCGGCAACATCGCGGCCCTATGGTGTGGGGGTGACCCAGGTACAACGACAGTCCCAGGGCCGAGGGAACCCCGCGACCGCCGAGGGGCCGAGCATGTTCGACGACTACCCGACCGGGGACGCGTGGGACGAGATGTTCGACCACGGATCGGGAGAGCCCCGCGCTCCGTACAAGCCGATCCACCACACGCTGCGCGCGATGGACCCGGAGAGCCTCAAGGAGCGCGCCGACGCGCTCGCCCGGATGTTCCTCGACCAGGGCGTGACCTTCGACCACGCCGGGGAGGAGCGCCCCTTCCCGCTCGACGCCGTGCCGCGCGTCATCGACGCGGAGAGCTGGCAGACCGTCGAGCGCGGCGTCGCCCAGCGGGTGCTCGCCCTCGAGTCCTTCCTCGACGACATCTACTCACGCGAAGGGGCTATGCCACGGGCCGTCGAGGACGGCATCATCCCGTGGCGGCTCATCGCGACCTCGAGCCACTTCCACCGCGCCGTGGCCGGTCTGCGCCCCGCCAACGGCGTCCGGGCCCATGTCTCGGGCATCGACCTCATCCGCGACGAGCAGGGCGACTTCCGCGTCCTCGAGGACAACGTCCGGGTGCCGTCCGGCGTCTCCTACGTCATCGCAAACCGGCGTGCCATGGCCAACGTCTTCCCCGAGGCCTTCGCGACGATGCGGATCCGCCCGGTCCACGACTACCCGCGCATCCTGCTCGACGCGCTCCGTGCGGCTGCTCCCGAGGGCCGCACCGACCCGACCGTCGTGGTGCTCACCCCCGGCGTCTACAACAGCGCGTACTTCGAGCACACGCTCCTCGCGCGGATGATGGGTGTCGAGCTCGTCGAGGGTCGTGACCTTGTCGTCCGCGGGGGTGAGGTCCGGATGCGCACGACTCGCGGCGAGGAGCGGGTCGACGTCATCTACCGCCGGGTGGACGACGACTTCCTCGACCCGGTGCACTTCCGTCGCGACTCGATGCTCGGGGTGACCGGTCTCATCTCCGCCGTCCGGGCGGGTCGGGTGACCCTGGCCAACGCCATCGGCAACGGCGTCGCCGACGACAAGCTCGTCTACTCGTACGTGCCTGACCTCATCCGCTACTACCTCGACGAGGAGCCGATCCTCCACGGTGTCGACACCTACCGCTGCAACGAGCCCGAGGCCCTCCAGGAGGTCCTCTCCCGCCTCGACGAGATGGTCGTCAAGCCGGTCGACGGCTCAGGCGGCAAGGGCCTGGTCATCGGCCCGAAGGCGAGCGGCGAGGAGCTCGACGAGCTGCGCGCCAACCTCGAGCGGGACCCGCGGGGTTGGATCGCCCAGCCCGTCGTCCAGCTCTCCACCGTGCCGACGCTCATCGACGGGCAGCTGCGCCCCCGGCACGTCGACCTGCGCCCCTTCGCCGTCAACGACGGGGACCAGGTGACGGTGCTGCCCGGCGGGCTGACCCGGGTCGCGCTGCCTGAGGGGCAGCTCGTCGTCAACTCCAGCCAGGGCGGTGGCTCGAAGGACACGTGGGTGCTCGCCGGCCGCTACGCCAAGGTCCCGACGAGCGGCGATGAGGTCATCCTCCTCGGCACGAACCGTCCGATGCCGAGCGACGACAGCGCGCCGCCCACCGAGCTGCTCGACTCCGAGACCGAGCCGGGGGACACCTCACCACCGCAGGCGGTCCCGGAGCATGACTCGACGGCAGGGGAGGAGGCCTGATGCTCAGCCGAATCGCGGACTCGCTCTTCTGGATCGGCCGGTACATCGAGCGCGCCGACGGCACCGCGCGCATGGTCGACGTGCTGCGGCTCTCGCTCATCGAGGACCCGGGGCAGGACGAGAACTACACCTCGTGGATGCTTCTTGGCGGGATCATGGGGCTCGACGACGTCAGCCCCGATGTCACCTACGCCGACGTGGCCAGCCGGCTCGTCTTCGACGCGGACAACCCGAGCGCCATCTCCGGCTCGTGGCTGGCCGCGCGGGAGAATGCCCGCCGGGCCCGGGAGACCCTCTCCACCGAGTTGTGGGAGGTCATCAACACCTCCTGGCACCGGTGGAACGGCCTCGGGGCGCAGACCGCGACCCAGCAGCACCTCGGCTGGGTCACCGAGCGCGCCGCCCTCGTCGCAGGTATCGCCGACTCGACGATGAGCCACGACGAGGCCTGGGACTTCCTCAGCCTCGGGCGGTCGCTCGAGCGTGCCGACATGACGGCTCGGATCGTCGCGACCGGCGCGATCGACGGCGGCCCGAACTGGGGCGTCGTCCTCGCGAGCTGCGGTGCCCAGCAGGCGATGCTGCGCACCATGCGCGGTGTCATCACCGACCGCACCGCTGCGGCCTTCCTCTCGCTGGACCGTCGCTTCCCGCGCTCCGTCCTCGCGTCCCTGCGTGAGGCCGAGGATCGGCTGACGGCCCTCTCTCCGGACACCGACCGCGTGGGCTTCTCCGACGAGGCCCGCCGCATCCTCGGCCAGACCCGCACCCAGCTCGAGTACGCCGGCCCGGACGACGTCCTGGACGACCTGCCCGCGATGATGGGTCTGGTCCAGGAGTCGGTCACCCAGGCATCGGACGCGATCGGGGCCCGCTACTTCATGTCGGGCCCGGTCCAGGAGTGGACAGGGGAGATCCTGTGAGTATCCGACGGCACCGCATCGTGCACCGGACTGTCATGCGCTACGACGGCGACGTCGTCGCCTCGCACAACGAGCTGCGGATGACGCCGCTGAGCGAGCCCGGGCAGACCACGCTCGAGGCGCGGATCAGGGTACGCCCGCACTCGTGGAGCAACGTCTACACCGACCACTGGGGCACCCAGGTCACGGCGGTCGAGTCCCAGGGCGCGCACGACACCCTCGAGATCGAGGCGATGTCGACCGTCGAGCGCGCGGAGACGGTCGCGGAGGCGAGCGGCACCGGCTGGGATGCGCTGGCCAACGAGCAGACCTGCGACCTGCTGAGCGAGCTCATCACCGCGACCCCGCGCACGACGACGACCGAGGAGCTGACGAAGATCGCGCAAGCGGCTCGTGACGAGCCGACCCCGCGGGCCGCCGCCCAAGCGATCTCGACGCAGGTCCACGAGCGGATGAGTTACGCGAAGGGGGTTACCGAGTTCTCCGACACCGCCGAGGACGCCTGGGCCAAGGGGCAGGGCGTGTGCCAGGACTTCGCGCACATCACCCTCGCGGCGCTGCGCTGCATCGGCATCCCCTCCCGGTACGTCTCCGGCTACGTCGCGAGCGAGCCCGACCTCGAGCGCGG
>JBHWMJ010000272.1:0-24965 GCA_043423105.1 Marihabitans sp. | reverse complement strand
CCGATCCGGATCGGCGGGTTGGACCAGATGACGTCGTAGGTCGCGCCCTCGGGCACCTCGTCGGGGCGTGCGGCGGTGACCCGCTCGCAGCCCAGGGCCGCGGCGTTGCGGCGGGTGAGGTCGAGTGCCCGCTCGCTGACGTCGACGGCGGTCACGTCAAGACCGGGGGAGCGCAGTGCGAGGGTCAGCGCGATCGGCCCCCACCCGCAGCCGAGGTCGAGCGCGGTGCCCGAGGGGGGCGGTGCCGGCACCTCCTCGAGGAGGATCGCCGTCGCCTTGTCGAGACCACCCGGGGAGAAGATCCCCCCTGCGGTCTCCACGGTCACCTCGCGGTCGGCCAGGAGGGTGCGCAGGGGGCGTCGCTCGCCCTCGGGCGCCGGCTCGTCAGCCGTGAAGTAGTGGTCGAGGTCCGCCACGGCCTCAGTCCACGTCCTCGTCGACCCAGTCGAGGGTCTTCGTCACGGCCTTCTTCCAGCTGCGGGCCAGCCGCTCGCGCTCGGCGTCGTCCATCTGCGGGCTCCAGCGGGCGCCCTCCTGCCAGTTCTCCTCGATGTCGTCGGTCGACTCCCAGTAGCCGACGGCGAGCCCGGCGGCGTAGGCCGCGCCGAGCGCCGTCGTCTCGGCGACCTTCGGGCGGACGACGTCGAGGTCGAGGATGTCGGCCTGGAACTGCATGAGCGTCTCGTTGGCGACCATGCCGCCGTCGACCTTGAGCTCGGTGAGGCTCCCGCCCGAGCGGGCTGCGTCGGCGCGCATGGCCTCGAGCACCTCCATGGTCTGGAAGGCGGTGGACTCGAGCACGGCGCGAGCGAGGTGGTGCTTGTTGACGTAGCGGGTCAGCCCGACGATCGCCCCACGGGCGTCAGGGCGCCAGTGCGGCGCGAAGAGCCCCGAGAACGCCGGCACGATGTAGGCGCCGCCGTTGTCCTCGACCTGGGTCGCGAGCCCCTCGATCTCGCTCGCGTCGCTGATCATCCCGAGGTTGTCGCGGACCCACTGCACGAGCGAGCCGGCGACCGCGATCGACCCCTCGAGCGCGTAGACGGGCTTCTCGCCGCCGAGCTGGTAGCAGAGGGTCGTCAGCAGGCCGTGGTCGCTCGTCACGACCTCTTCGCCGGTGTTGAGGAGCATGAAGCACCCGGTGCCGTAGGTGTTCTTCGCCGTACCGGGGGTGAGGCAGGCCTGGCCGAAGGTGGCGGCCTGCTGGTCGCCGAGGATGCCGGCGACCGGGGTGCCGTTGAGAACGCCCGGCTTGCACTCGCCGTAGACCTCCGAGGAGCTGCGGATCTCGGGGAGCATCGCGACGGGGACGCCCATCGCCTCGGCGATCTCCTCGTCCCACGTCAGGCTCCGCAGGTCCATGAGCATGGTGCGCGAGGCGTTCGTGACGTCGGTGACGTGGATGCCGTCGTTCTCGGCGCCGCCGGTGAGGTTCCAGAGCACCCAGGTGTCCATCGTCCCGGCGAGCAGCTCGCCGGCCTCGGCGCGCTCTCGGGCCCCGTCGACGTTGTCGAGGATCCAGCGGATCTTCGGCCCGGAGAAGTACGTCGCCAGCGGCAGGCCCACGGTCTCCTTCCACCGGTCCGGGCCGGCGTCCCCGCCGAGCTCGTCGACGAGCTTCTGCGTGCGGGTGTCCTGCCAGACGATGGCGTTGTAGACCGGCTGCCCGTTGCTGCGGTCCCACACGACGGCGGTCTCGCGCTGGTTGGTGATGCCGACCGAGGCGATGTGCCGGCTGTTGAGGTTGGCCTTGCCGAGCGCCCCGCCGATGACCTCGCGGGTGTTGCGCCAGATCTCGAGCGCGTCGTGCTCGACCCAGCCCGCGCGGGGGAAGATCTGCTCGTGCTCGAGCTGGTCGACGGCGACGACGTCCCCTGACCGGTCGAAGATCATCGCGCGAGTGCTCGTCGTGCCCTGGTCGATCGCGAGGACGTAGGTCTGCGAGGGAGCCTGCGAAGGGGTCATGGGCGGCAGTCTCGCAGGCGCGACGTACCGTTGGAGGCATGCCTGTCCCGACTTGTCTTGACGGTCAGTACCGTGAGCGCGCCTGGCAGCGCCTCGCGCAGGAGCAGTTCGACGTGCTCGTCGTCGGGGGAGGGGTCACCGGCGCCGGGGTGGCCCTCGACGCCGCAACGCGTGGCCTGCGGGTGGCGCTCGTCGAGCAGCGCGACTTCGCCTCGGGGACCTCCAGCCGGAGCAGCAAGCTCTTCCACGGCGGGGTGCGCTACCTCGAGCAGATGAACTTCGCCCTCGTCCGCGAGGCGCTCAAGGAGCGCGAGCTCATGCTGACGCGGATCGCCCCGCACCTCGTCAAGCCGGTCTCCTTCCTCTACCCGCTCGAGCACGCCCTGTGGGAGCGGCCGTACGTCACCGCCGGGCTGACGATGTACGACACCATGGGCGGCTCCCGCTCGGTGCCGCGGACGAAGCAGCTGACGAAGGGGGGCGTGCGCAAGATCGCGCCTGCGCTGCGGCCCGACGTGCATCACGGCGGTCTGATGTACCACGACGCGCAGTGCGACGATGCCCGCCACACCTTCACCGTCATCCGGACGGCCGCGGCCTACGGGGCGACGGTCCTCAGCTCGGCGAAGGTCGTCGGCCTGCGCCACGCGGGGGAGCGGGTCGTCGGCGCGACCGTCATGGACGTCGAGACCGGCGAGCAGGTCGAGGTCGACGCGGAGGTCGTCATCAACTGCACCGGGGTGTGGACCGACGACATCCAGCGGATGGCCGGGGGACGGGGTCGCTTCCACGTCCGGGCGAGCAAGGGCGTGCACATCGTCGTCGCCCGCGACCGGATCAACTCCGAGACCGGTCTTATCCTGCGCACTGACAAGTCTGTCCTCTTCTGCATCCCGTGGGGCACCCACTGGATCATCGGCACGACGGACACCGACTGGGAGCTGAGCCGTGCACACCCGGCGGCCACCGCCACCGACATCGACTACCTCCTCGAAGAGGTGAACTCCGTCCTCCTCACGCCGCTGACGCGCGAGGACATCCAGGGGGTCTACGCCGGGCTGCGACCGCTGCTGGCCGGTGAGAGCGAGGAGACCTCGCAGCTGAGCCGCGAGCACGCCGTCGCCCGGCCCCAGCCGGGACTCATCTCGATCGCGGGCGGCAAGTACACGACGTACCGCGTCATGGCGGCGGACGCCGTCGACGCCGCACGCGAGGACCTCTCGCCCGGGGTGCCGGACAGCGTCACCGAGCACATCCCCCTGCTCGGGGCCGAGGGCTACCAGGCGCTCGTCAACCAGCTCGACGCGCTGAGCCGACGCCACGACCTGCCCGTGTGGCGGGTCACGCACCTGCTCGACCGCTACGGCTCCATGGTCGACGAGCTCTTCGCGCTCGTCGCGGAGCGGCCCGAGCTGGGCGAGCCGCTCGACGGCGCCGAGGAGTACCTCGCCGTCGAAATCGTCTACGCGGCTCGCCACGAGGCCGCGCTGCACCTCAACGACGTCCTCACCCGCCGGACCCGCATCTCCATCGAGACTCCCGACCGGGGAGTCGCAGCGGCTCGGGCCGCCGCACCGCTCATGGCCGCCGAGCTCGGCTGGGACGAGGCACGGACCCGCTCGGAGATCGAGCACTACGAGCGCCGCGTGCAGGCCGAGATCGAGAGCCAGACGATGTCCGAGGACGAGAAGGCCGACGCCATGCGTGGTCACGCCACTGACATCCGCACCCGCGCGCACGGCTGAGCCCGACGACACCGAGCGGGCCGGACGGACTAATCGGTGGCTCGTCAGCGTTCTTCGATGAGATCCTGAGGAGAACATGAGCGAACCCAGCGACATCGACCGCATCCTGTCCCGCCGCGCCGCCGCGCTGGCCGACCCCACCACCGACGACGACGGATTCCTCGACGTCGAGCAGGGCTACGACGGTGACCAGCTCGATCGTGAGGAGCGTGCCCGGCTCCGTCGCGTCCAGGGCCTGTCCACCGAGCTCGAGGACATCAGCGAGGTCGAGTACCGCCAGCTGCGGCTCGAGCGTGTCGTCCTCGCCGCCGTGTGGGGCGAGGGCACCCTCGAGGACGCCGAGAACTCCCTGCGCGAGCTTGCCGCGCTCGCCGAGACCGCCGGCTCGGAGGTCCTCGCCGGTGTCCTGCAGCGCCGGCACCGTCCCGACCCCGGGACCTACCTCGGCTCCGGCAAGGCCGCCGAGCTGCGCGACATCGTCATCGCCGAGGGCGCCGACACCGTCATCTGCGACACCGAGCTGGCCCCGAGCCAGCGCCGCGCTCTTGAGGACGTCGTCAAGGTCAAGGTCATCGACCGGACCGCGCTGATCCTCGACATCTTCGCCCAGCACGCGAAGTCCAAGGAGGGCAAGGCGCAGGTCGAGCTAGCCCAGATGGAGTACCTGCTCCCGCGCCTGCGTGGCTGGGGTGAGTCGATGTCCCGCCAGGCCGGTGGTCAGGCCGCCGGTGGTCAGGGCATGGGCTCGCGCGGGCCGGGTGAGACGAAGATCGAGCTCGACCGGCGCCGGATCAACACCCGTATGGCCAAGCTGCGCCGCGAGCTCGCGGACATGAAGACCCACCGGGACACCCGGCGGGCAGCCCGATCCCGCCACGGCGTGCCCGCGGTCGTCAGCGTCGGCTACACCACCGCCGGCAAGTCGACCCTGCTCAACCGCCTCACCCCCGCCGGGGTCCTCGTCGACAACCAGCTCTTCGCCACGCTCGACACCACCGTCCGGCGCACCGAGACCCCGGAAGGGCGCGAGTACACGCTCGCCGACACCGTCGGCTTCGTGCGGGCGCTGCCGACCCAGCTCGTCGAGGCCTTCCGCAGCACCATCGAGGAGGCTGCCGACGCCGACCTCCTGCTGCACGTCGTCGACGGCAGCCACCCCGACCCCGAGGGGCAGATCAGCGCGGTGCGGGCTGTCCTCGCCGACGTCGACGCCGCCGACGTCAAGGAGGTCGTCGTCGTCAACAAGGCCGACGCCGCCGACCCCGAGGTCGTCGCGCGGATCCTGCGGCAGGAGAAGCACTCCATCGCCGTATCGGCCCGCTCGGGCCAGGGCATCGATGAGCTCCGGGCCCTCGTGGCCGAGGAGCTCCCGCAGCCGGACATCGAGGTCGACGTGCTCGTCCCCTACGACCGGGGCGACCTCGTCTCCCGGATCTACGAGGAGGCCGAGATCCTCCACGAGGAGCACGCACCCGAGGGGACCCACGTCCGCGCGAAGGTCATGGGTGACCTCGCGGCCGAGCTCACCCCCTTCGCCCGATGAGCCAGGAGGCACGGACCGCAGGTGCCGTGCTCGCCGGCGCCGGCTCCCTCTCGTGGCTGCTCGCGATGCTTGGCGGCACCGTGAACAGCCCCACCGTTTGGGCCGTCGTCGGTGTCGGTGTCGGGGTCTTCCTCGTGGCCAACGCGCTGCGGCTGGCGACCGGGCCGCTGCGGCTCTCGGCGAAGGCTCGTCGCATCATCGGCGGGCTGATCATCGGATCGCTCGCGCTCGCGGTCGTCATGGGGATCGTCGGCGGTGCCGGACCGGGCGTCTTCGTCGCGGGCTCCCTCGTCGGCATCATCCTGTGGGTGGCGAGCAGCATGGTGGTCGCGGGGGCCGAGCAGGCCACTTAGGCTGGGCGGGTGGACTGGACCTCATACGACGCTGCCCTCTTCGACCTCGACGGGGTGCTCACCCCGACGGCCACCGTGCACATGCAGGCTTGGTCGGAGATGTTCAACGACTTCCTTGAGACTCAGGAGGGCCAGGAGCCGTACACCGAGCGGGACTACTTCGCGTACGTCGACGGCAAGCCGCGCTACGACGGTGTCCGCTCCTTCCTCACCTCTCGCGGGATCGAGCTGCCCGAGGGCGACCCGTCCGACAGCCCGGACGCCGAGACCGTCTGCGGTCTGGGCAACCGCAAGAACGACGCCTTCAACGCCGTCCTCGAGCGGGACGGCGTGACTGCCTACGAGGGCTCGGTGCGCCTCCTCGACGCGCTCGAGGCGAAGGGGGTCCGTCTCGCCGTCGTCTCGTCGAGCCAGAACGCCCCGGCGGTGCTCGCCGCGGCCGGGATCGCCGACCGCTTCCCGGTCGTCGTCGACGGCAAGGTTGCCAAGGTCGACGGGCTGCCGGGCAAGCCGGCGCCGGACACCTTCCTCGCCGCGGCCGACCGGCTCGGCGTGACCCGCGAGCGTGCCGTCGTCCTCGAGGACGCCGAGTCGGGGGTCGAGGCCGGCCGGTCCGGCAACTTCGGACTCGTCGTCGGGGTGGACCGCGGAGCGGGAGCCGAGACGCTCCGCGAGCGCGGCGCCGACATCGTCGTCACCGACCTCGCGGAGATCCTGCCGTGATGGCGGAGGCCCCGGACCCCAGCGCGCTCGGCATGGGGCCTGACACCGACCCCATCGACCGCACGCGGTTCCCGGTCGACGAGTGGCGCCTCGTCGAGTGCTCGCCGGTGCGCAGCACCCTGGGCCGCGACGAGACCCTCTTCGCCGTCGGCAACGGCTACCTCGGCATGCGCGGCAACCCGACCGAGGGGCGTGACGCGCACACGCACGGCACCTTTGTCAACGGCTTCCACGAGACGTGGGAGATCGAGCACCCGGAGGCGGCGTACGGCTTCGCCAAGACCGGGCAGACGATCGTCAACGTCCCCGACGCCAAGCTCATGAAGATCTACGTCGACGACGAGCCGCTGCTCCTCGCGACCGCGGACCTGCAGCACTACGAGCGATCGCTCGACATGCGCGAGGGGATCCTCCGCCGCGAGATCGTGTGGATCACGCCGTCCCGCAAGAAGGTGCGGATCCGGACCTCCCGGATGGTCTCCTTCACCGAGCGCCACCTCGCGGTGATGACGATGGAGATCGAGATGCTCGAGGGGGATGCCCCCGTCGTGGTCTCCTCGCAGATCCTCAACCGGCAGGACGGCACCGACGAGTACTACGCCGCCGAGGCCGCCATGGGCGAGGGCTTCGACCCGCGCAAGAGCGGGACCTTCGAGCACCGGGTCCTCGAGCCGCAGCTCGACTGGTGCAACGAGCGCCGGATGATCCTCGGCTACCGCGCGGCCACCTCCGGCATGACGATCGCCGTGGCGGCCGAGCACACCATCGAGACCGACAACGAGTGGACCTCGATCGAGACGACCGAGCCCGACCTCGCGCGCAAGGTCTACCAGGTGGACGCGCGGCAGGGTCAGCCGATCAGCATCACCAAGGTCGTCGCCTACCACACCTCGCGCGGGGTCCCTGTCCGCGAGCTCGCCGACCGTGGCCGGCGCACGCTCGATCGGGTCCGGCGCGACGGCGTCGACCGGCTGCGCGAGGCCCAGCGAGACTGGCTCACCCGCTTCTGGGACGACTCGGACATCGTGGTCGAGGGTGAGCCGGCGCTGCAGCAGGCGATCCGGTGGAACCTCTTCCAGCTCGCCCAGGCGACCGCGCGGACCGACCAGATGGGCGTCGCGGCGAAGGGGGTGACCGGGTCCGGCTACGAGGGCCACTACTTCTGGGACACCGAGATCTACGTCGTCCCCTTCCTCGTCCACACGATGCCGGAGCTGGCTCGTAGCGTCCTGCTCGCGCGCATCTCGATGCTGCCGCAGGCCCGTGAGCGGGCCAAGGAGCTCGCGGTCGCCGGCGCGCTCTTCCCGTGGCGGACGATCAACGGCGAGGAGGCCTCGGCGTACTACGCGGCGGGGACGGCGCAGTACCACATCAACGCCGACATCTCGTACGCCCTGATGAAGTACGTCGACGTCAGCGGCGACCACGACTTCCTCGCCCGGTACGGGGTCGAGGTGCTCGTGGAGACCGCGCGGATGTGGGCAGACCTCGGCTTCTGGCGTGGGGAGGAGGGGCAGCAGACCTTCGAGATCCACGGGGTCACCGGTCCCGACGAGTACACGACGGTTGTCAACAACAACCTCTTCACCAACGTCATGGCGCGGGCCAACCTCGTCCGCGCCGCCGACACCGTCCGTCGGCTCGACGAGATCGCGGGCAGCGAGGCGTCGGCCCTCCGGACGCGTCTCGGCCTCTCGGAGGACGAGGCGCAGGAGTGGTGGGACTGCGCGGCGGGCATGTGCATCCCGTACGACAGAGCCCTGGGGATCCACCCGCAGGACGACCAGTTCCTCAGCAAGGAGATGTGGGACGTCGCCGGGACGCCGCCCGAGAAGCGGCCGCTGCTGCTCAACTACCACCCGCTCGTCATCTACCGCTTCCAGGTGCTCAAGCAGGCCGACGTGGTGCTCGCCCTGTATCTCCAGGGGGACTCCTTCACCGCCGAGGAGAAGCGACGCGACTTCGACTACTACGACCCGATCACGACCGGCGACTCCAGCCTCTCGGCCGTCGTCCAGTCGATCATGGCGGCCGAGGTCGGCCTGCCGGCGCAGGCCCTCTCGTACTTCTACAACGCGCTGTGGACCGACCTCGACGACCTGCACGGCAACACCGCCGACGGGGTCCACGTCGCGTCGACCGGCGGGGTGTGGGCGGGTCTCGTCCAGGGCTTCGGCGGCATGCGGGACTTCGAGGGCCACATCAGCTTCGACCCGCGCCTGCCGAGGGAGTGGGAGCGCATGCGCTTCCGCCTCAAGGTCCGCGGCTCCCGCGTGCAGGTCGACCTCACCGGCGAGATGCTCGAGATCACGCTCGTCGACGGACCCGAGCTCGAGGTGAGCGTTCGCGGCAAGGCGTATGTCGTGCGAGGCAGCGAGCCGGTGCGGGTCCGCCTCGAGGACCGGCTGGACGACCCGATGTTCATGCCGGAGTCGGCGTTCTAGCCGATCAGGTCAGTGATGCGAGGACCTCGTCGGACGTGGCCAGGGTGACCTGCGGCGGGTAGAGGCCCATGACGTGCAGGGCCGCCTCGTGGTTCTCGGGCGTCGACCCGGCGCACCCGTCCGTGACGACGACGATGCGCGCCCCGGCGTCGGCGGCCGGCAGGACGGTCGAGACGACGCAGCAGTCCGTCGAGACGCCCGTGACGATCAGCGTCGGGGTCGCCCCGCACACCCCTTCGAGCTCCTCGCCCCACTTGCCGAAGGTCGACACGTCGATCGTCGGACGGGAGGTGAGCTCTTCGAACTGCCCGACGAGGCTGAACATCGGGTCGTCGTCCGGGCGGTCGGCGAAGGGCCACGCCCGGAAGTAGTCCGCCCACGAGCCGTCGCGCGAGGTACCCGGCACCCAGCGGGTCACGAGGGTGCGCTGCGGCCCCAGCCGCTCGGCGAGGTGATGGACCGGACCGATGATCCCCCCGAACATCGGCGAGCCCCACTCCGACTCGGGGTCGGCGAAGATCCGCTGCGGGTCGATGACCAGCAGCCAGGCCGACGACAGGTCGAGCAGACCCCCTTCGCCGGTCACGCCCGCTCCTCCTGCCGCGCGACCTTGGTGCGGCGGGCGAGGTAGGTCACGACGAAGGAGAGGACGAGGGCGAGGAGGACGCCGAGGTTGGCGTAGGCCCAGTTGCCCTCCCAGTAGCCGTCCGTCGCGTTCCACGTGCCGAGGCCGAGCGGCTCCAGGAGGAAGCCCTGCCAGTTGTTCCAGCTCGCGTCGGCGGCGAAGGAGTTGACGACGAGGCCCCAGCCGAGGATCGAGGCGACGACCATCGTGCCGATGGAGGTCCAGTCCCACGCGCCGTAGCGGCCGCGGGGGTCGAAGAGGGCCTCCTCGTCGTAGTCCCGCTGGCGCAGCGCGATGTCGGCGATCATGATCCCCGCCCAGCTCGCGAGCGGCACCCCGAGGGTGATGAGGAAGCTCTGGAAGGGGTTGATGAAGTTCTCGGCGACGAAGACGACGTAGAAGGTGCCGAGGGTGAGGATGACACCGTCGATGAGGGCGGCCATGGGGCGGGGGATGTTGACGCCGAGCGAGAGCAGCGTCAGGCCCGAGGAGTAGATGCCGAGGACCGCGCCCGAGACGAGGGCGAGGATCGCGGCGATGAGGAAGGGCACGAGGACCCACGTCGGCAGCAGGGTCGCGAGCGTGCCGATGGGGTCGGCGGCGATGCCGTCTCGCACCTCCTGGTCCGAGCCGGCGATCGCCAGTCCGTAGCAGACGAGCAGGGCCGGGGCGAGGGCGCCGCCCAGGGTGTTCCACCCGACGATCGACGCACCGGAGGCGTCGCGGTGCTGGTAGCGCGACCAGTCCGCCGCGATGTTGATCCAGCCGAGGCCGAATCCGGTCATGACCATGACGAGCGCGCCGATCATCGCGCCGGCCGAGCCGGAGGGGATGTCGGTGACCGCGGCCCAGTCGATGTGGGAGACGGTCATCGCGACGTAGAGGATCGTGATCGCGCCGGTGATCCAGGTGAGGACCGACTGCATCCGCATGATGATGTGGTAGCCCGCGACGGAGGCCGCGACGATGAGGGCTGCGACGACGATCGCCGCGACCACCTTGGTGCCGGTGCCCCCGCCCCAGCCGAGCCGGTCGAAGATCGTCGCCGTCGCGAGCACCGCCATGATCGCGAGGAATGTCTCCCAGCCGATCGAGACGAGCCAGCTGACGACGCCGGGGACCTTCTGGCCGGTGACGCCGAAGGCGGCGCGGCTGAGGACCATCGTGGGGGCCGAGCCACGCTTACCGGCAATCGCGATGATCCCGCAGAGCGCGAACGAGATGACGACGCCGACGATCGTCACGATGACCGCCTGGACGAAGGAGATCCCGAAGCCGAGGACGAAGGCCGCGTAGGAGATCCCGAAGACGGAGACGTTCGCCGCGAACCACGGCCAGAAGAGGTCGCGGGGGCGTGCGGTGCGCTCGGACTCGTCGATGATCTCGATGCCGGTCTGCTCGACGCCGCGGCGGCGGACCGCCTCGACGTTCGTCCCGGGCGAGGCGGGAGGGATGCTCGTCATGGGGAGAGATTCCCACAGTGGGGGACGGTGCAGTGGGAGGTACGCGCGAGCACCGCACCCCCTTGCACCAGTTTCGAACACATGTTCTAATAGACCAAGCACTCAAAGACGAGCGAGGGGGTGAGATCAGTGGCCGTTGTCATCGATCTCCCGCCGCCTGCCGCTCGCCCGGGCGAAGGGGTGGCTGCCGCCGGTCGTCGGATCCTCGAGTCGGTAGTGGGCTGGGACGCCGACCGCGTGGGCGAGCTGTCGGAGTCGGAGTGCCTCGATCTCGTCCACGCTATGGAGCGGGTCAAGGCGGCTGCCGCCGCGGTGCAGGCACGGGCGACAGAGGCCTTTGTCGCCTCGCGGGACGAGCGGATCGCCGACCAGAGCTCAGCTGGCGAGATCGACGCACGTGAGGCGTCGCAGGCCCGTGCAGGGACCCGCGCCGAGGTGGCGCTGGCTCGTCGGTGCTCGCCGTCGCAGGCCGACCGCCACGTCGGTCTCGCGAGAGCGCTGACCCGAGAGATGTCCGAGACGATGACCGCGCTCAGCGCTGGCGAGATCAGCGAGTGGCGGGCGACGATCCTCGTCCGCGAGACCGCGACCGTCTCGGCCGAGCACCGCGGCGAGATCGACCGCCGGCTCGCCCCCGACCTGCGACGTCTAGGGGACCGTGCGCTCGGCCAGGCGGCCCGCCGGGCCGCAATCGAGCTCGACCAGGAAGCGATCGTCGAGCGCCACCGGCGGGCAGCCGCCTCCCGGCGGGTCAGCGTGCGCCCCGCGCCCGACGGCATGGCCTACCTGACGATCCTCGGGCCCATGGTCGAGGTCATCGGGGCCCAGGTCGCGCTGACGGTGGCCGAGAAGTCGCGGTGGGTCGCGACCGGCGACCCCGGGATCGACGCCGCCCGGGCGGCGGACGAGCGCGGCTCGGGGGCCTGGATGGCTGACCGCGCGCTCGAGCTGCTCTCCGGTCGGTCCGAGGGGCAGCCGCAGCCGGTCGAGGTCGGGCTCGTCATGACCCCCGGAGACCTGCTCGGCCGGGCCGACGGCCGTGGTGCAGGCGTCGCGGAGATCCCCGGGCACGGGGCGATCCTGGGCTCGATGGCACGAGACCACGTGCTGCGTCTCCTGGCGCTCGCGGAACGATCGGGCGCTGACGACGCGGACAGTGAGAGCGCGGCTCGCGCGGGCGTGTGGCTGCGCCGGCTCTTCACCTCGCCCGACGGGCGCGACCTCGTCGCGATGGACTCGCAGCGACGGCTTTTCGCCGGGCAGCTGCGGCAGCTGCTCCTGTTCCGCGACCAGACCTGCCGCGTCCCGTACTGCGACGCACCGATCCGCCACATCGACCACGTCGAGCGGCACGCGGACGGCGGGCCGACGAGTGTGGTCAACGGGGCGGGGGAGTGCGCGCGGCACAACCACGTCAAGGAGCTGCCAGGCTGGCGGGTCGACGTCATCGCGAGCGGGCTCGATCCCGGGGGCGGTCCTCACACCATCGAGATCACGACCCCGACCGGGCAGCGATATCGCGGGTTTGCGCCACCGATCCTCGGTCACGGCGCGAGCCCGCCACGCGAGGCACCAACACGATCCTCGGTGGAGGACCATCTCGAACGCATCCTCGCTGAGGCGTCGTGAGCAGACCTGAGACGATCGGGTTCATGGGCGGTCCCGGAGACGCGTCGGCGACGAGCTTCATCCGGGCGGTCGAGATGCTCGGAGGAGCGGGAGAGCCGGCGAGCGCCGTCGCTCGCGGGCTCCTCGTGCGGTGGCGGGAGAGCCACCGGGGCTACCACGACGAGCGGCACCTCGCGGAGGTGCTTGCCGCGATCGACGGGCTGACGGGCGAGACAGGCCGCCCCGTCGTCACTCTCGCCGCCTGGTACCACGACGCGGTCTACGACGGACGGCCCGGCGAGGACGAGGAGGCCAGCGCTCGCCTCGTCGAGACCGAGCTCGCCGCCTTGAGCGTCGCCGACGAGACCGTGGCCGAGGTCGCTCGGCTCGTCCGGTCGACGGCCGCGCACGCCCTGCCGGCCGACCGCGACTCGGACGAGGCGGTGCTCCACGACGCCGACCTGTGGATCCTCGCGGCGTCGGCGGAACGCTTCGACGGGTACTGCTCCGGCGTCCGCCGCGAGTACGCGCACGTGAGCGACGAGGACTACCGGCGGGGGAGGCGGGCGGTCCTCGAGCCCTTCGTCGAGCGAGGTCGTCTCTACGCGACCGAGCACGCGCACGGGCGATGGACCGCCGTCGCCCGGGCCAACCTCCGGCGCGAGATCGAGCGGCTGTCGTGACGCGGGGACACCGATGTCGTCGGCATGTGCGACGAGGGTGAGGTCTCCGACCTGCCGTCGTACGGGTTCTTCGTCTGCCACGCCGACCTCGAGGACGAGCTGATCCGTGGGCTCGGCCCGATCCGGGTCCTGGAGGTGCTCGACCAGCTGCGCCGCTTCTGCGGCACGACCTCGGGCCGCAAGGAGATCCTCGCTCGCGAGCTCGCGTCGGCGTTCACCCCCGAGACGGTCCCGGAGCCCCTTCGCCTCCTCGTCGAACGGCTCCGCTGACCCGAAGCCCCGACGCCCGGAGGCGCGTGATGAGCTCACGACCGGAGACGGGCTGCGCGCCGGCCGCCACCACCGCGTCATAGCGGCGCACCGGCACGTCGTAGTGGTCGAGGTCGAAGAGTCGGCGCGGCAGGCCGACCCGCTCAGCGAACTCGTGCAGCTCGTCGAGCGAGACGTCGGACACGAGATGGCTCCACGTCGTCTCCCAGCCCTCCCACGCCGGCGGGTCGATGAGGATCACGGCGTCCCCACGGTCACAGTCCCCACCATCACAGCCGCCTCAGCGCGGTCGCGAGCACGACGGCCTCGCCGACGCGGTCTGAGGCATCGAGGTCGACCTCGGCCTCGATGACCCAGTCGCCGTGCTCCTCGGGATCGGCGAGCGTCTGCGTCACACGCCACAGCCGCACGTCCTGCGTCGCCTCGTCCCCCTCGTCGGGCATGCCGGGGGCCGGTCCGAGCACGTCGGTCTCCACCCGGATCCGGTGCGGCCCACGGGCGTCGGCGTCCGTGCCGATCGACCCGTGCTCCGCCCAGTAGTCGCCGAGAGCAGTGTCCCAGTCGTCGCGTGTCATGACCGGGGATCGGCCGTCGTCGGCGAGAGCGCACGCCGCGTGCTCCAGCGACGCGAGCGCATCGAGGTCGTCCCTGGCCGAGAGCGCCACCCGCTGCCACAGCGCCCCGCGCACCATCGGGCGGAAGGCGTGCGGCTGCGCCGAGATCGGGCGCGACGGGGGACGCAGGTCGTCCTCGTCGTGGTGGGCCACGGCGTCGGCGACGTGCGCGTCCGGGTCCGCGAGCGCCTCCCACTCGTCGAGCAGCGAGGAGTCGGTCTGCCGGATCGTCTCGCCGAGCCAGCCGACGATCTCGTCGAGCTCCGGCGTGCGGTACCCCTCCGGCACGGTGTGCGCGAGGGTCCGGTAGGCGTCGGAGAGGTAGCGCAGCAGCAGCCCCTCGCGGGGGGCCAGCTCGTAGCGGCGCACGAGGTCGGAGAAGGACATCCCGTCCTCCCACATGTGCCGCACGATGCTGCACGGCACGAGCCCGTCGACGGGCAGCCACGGGTGGGCGACGAGGTACTCCTCGTACGCCGGGCGCAGCAGGTCCGCGAGCGGCTCGGGCCAGGTGATCTCGTCGAGCCGCGCCATCCGCTCCTCGTACTCGACGCCGTCGGCCTTCATCTCGGCAAGGGCCTCGTTGCGGGCCGCCCACTGCTGGGCGAGCAGCAGCGGCCGCGGCGCGTCGAGCACCGCCTCGACGACCGAGACGACGTCGAGGGCGTACGTCGGGGCGGCCGCGTCGAGCAGCTCGAGGGCTGCGAGGGCGAAGTGGGCGAGGGGCTGGTTGAGAGCGAAGTCCGACGGGAGGTCGACGGTGAGGGCGACGGTCCTCCCTTCGCCGTCCGGCTCGGGCAGCCGGACAAGGACGCCGGAGTCGAGGAGGGAGCGGCCCAGCCGGATCGCGCGGCGGGCCAGCCGGGCCCGCCCGCGGGCCTCCTCGTGGTTGTCGCGGGTCAGCCGGGAGAGCGCTGCCACCGCGTCACCGGGACGGGCCACGATGTTGAGGATCGTCGAGTTGTCGACCTTCATCCGGGAGACGAGCGACTCCGGCGGAGCGGTCGTCAGCTTGGTGAAGGTGTCTTCGGTCCAGACGACGAAACCGTCCGGCGCCTTCTTGCGCTGGACCTTCTTCTGCTTCTTCGGGTCGTCGCCGGCCTTGGCGAGGGCGCGGGCGTTCTCGATCGTGTGCTCCGGGGCCTGGACGACGACGAAGCCCTGGGTGTCGAAGCCTGCCCGTCCGGCCCGGCCGGCGACCTGGAGGAACTCCCGCACGCGGAGCACACGGTGCCGGTGCCCGTCGAACTTCGTGAGCGCGGTGAAGAGCACGGTCCGGATCGGCACGTTGATGCCGACGCCGAGGGTGTCAGTGCCGCAGATGACCTTGAGCATCCCGCGCTGCGCGAGCCGTTCGACGAGCCGCCGGTAGCGCGGCAGCATCCCCGCGTGGTGGACGCCGATCCCCTTGCGCAGCAAGGCCGAGAGCGTCCGACCGAACCCGGCAGAGAAGCGGAAGCCGGCGAGCTCGGCGGCGATCGCGTCTCGCTCAGCGGGGGCGAGGAGTCGCATCGACGACAACGTCCGGGCGTGCTCGGCGGCGGCCGCCTGGGTCTGGTGGACGACGTAGACCGGCACGCGGTCCCACTCGACGAGGTCGTCGATGGTCTCCTGCAGCGGGGTCATCGACCAGCTGAAGGTCAGCGGCACCGGCCGGGGCGCGTCGGAGACGACCGAGACGTCGCGTCCTGTCCGACGGCGCAGGTCTTCCTCGAAGCGGGTCGTGTCGCCGAGCGTGGCCGACATGAGCAGCATCTGCGCGTCGACGAGCTCGAGGAGCGGGACCTGCCAGGCCCAGCCCCGATCGGGCTCGGAGTAGTAGTGGAACTCGTCCATGACGACGAGCCCGACATCGGCGGCGCGACCCTCGCGCAACGCCATGTTGGCGAGTACCTCGGCGGTGCACACGATGATCGGGGCGTCCGCGTTGACAGCGGCGTCGCCGGTGAGCATCCCGACGTCCTGCGCCCCGAAGACCTGGCAGAGGTCGAAGAACTTCTCCGACACGAGCGCCTTGATCGGTGCGGTGTAGAAGGCGACCTTGTCCTGCGCGACCGCGTGCGCGATGGCGGCGGTCGCGACGAGCGACTTGCCGGAACCGGTCGGGGTCGTGAGGATCACGTGCTCGTCGGCGAGGAGGGCGAGCGCGGCCTCCTCCTGGTGCGGGTAGAGCGTGATCCCGCGCCCGGCAGCCCACGCGGTCACGGCGTCGAGGACCTCGTCGGGGCTCGAGCCGGGGCGGACAGCGAGGGTCGCGGGTGCAGTCATCGCCGTCATCCTCGCAGCCTCCTGACGCTTGGCACGACACGCAGGCCGGTCGTGGGCCACCATGGGCCCCATGAGTTACCGGCCGTTCACCTCGTCCGCCGCGGAGATGCCGACGACCGTCGCGGGGTCCGGCTTCACCCTTCGCCGCCCGACGCTCGAGGACGCCCCGCCCCTCGGGGAGCTCGTCGGCGACCCGGAGCGGGCCGAGGCGGTCGTCGAGGGTTGGGCGCAGGCCTGGGACGCCGACGGGTACGGCACCTGGGTCGTCGAGGGCGAAGGGGGCGAGCTGCTCGGCTTCGTCGGCCTGCGTCCTCGGACCGACGACATCACGGTCACGGTGCGCAGCAACGAGACCGCGGCCCGGGACGGTCGCGCCCGAGCGGCGCTGCGGCGGGCCGTCGCGCACGGCATCGAGTGGTTCCCCGACAAGCCCCTGCGCATGCGGGTGCCGGCGCGGGAGCGGGTCGTCGACCTGTGGATGCGGGTCAACGAGGCGGGCGGGGCCGTCGGGTTCGTCCGCGACGCGACCCGGGCCGACGTCGAGGAGGAGATGGAGCGCCGGGCGCTGGCCCTGCAGTCAGGTGCCCTCAAGGGGGTCGCCCTCATGTCGCCCGTCGGTGACCTGCTCGGGATCGGCTTCCTCCGCCGCCCGACGACCAGCCTCACGGCCCAGGTCCGCAACGTCGAGGCGGTCATGGTCGAGCCGGAGCGGCGCGGCCTGAGCCTGGGTCGCCACCTCATGGGTGGCATCCACCGGGTCGCGCGCGATGAGGGCGTCGAGATCCTCACCCTCGACTACCGGGACGGCCTCGGCCTCGGCGACTTCTACGAGGGCGTCGGTTACTCCGAGGTCGGCCGCTTCCCACGGCTCATCCGGGTGGCCGAGGGTGACGACCGCGACGGGGTCGCGATGATGCGCCGCATCGACTGACCCTTACGCTTCCGCCTCGTGAGCGCACCTCCTGAGCACGACCAGACCACTGACCGTCACCCACTCGGCCTGCGCTGGAGCCTGCACGGCGACGGCAGCCCGCCCGCGCACGGCGAGGTCGTCCGACCCGGCGAACGACTGTCGTGGGACCGGACGATCGGCCTCGGGATGCAGCACGTCGTCGCGATGTTCGGCGCGACCTTCCTCGTGCCGCTGCTCACCGGCCTGCCCCCGGCCACGACGCTCTTCTTCTCCGGCGTCGGCACGATGCTCTTCCTCGTCATCACCGCCGGGCGGGTGCCGAGCTACCTCGGCAGCTCCTTCGCCTTCATCGCGCCGCTGACCGCCGCGACCAAGAGCCACGACCTGCCGACGGCGCTCGGCGGCGTCGTCATGGCCGGTCTCGCGCTCGCCCTCGTCGGCGTCGTCGTCCACGTCGCCGGCGACCGGTGGCTGCGGGCCCTCATGCCGCCGATGGTCACCGGCGCGATCGTCGCGCTCATCGGGCTCAACCTCGCGCCAGCGGCGAAGAAAAACTTCGTCGTCTCGCCGGTGACCGCGACGGTGACGCTCGTCGTCATCCTCGTGCTCACCGTGCTGAGCCGGGGGATGATCTCGCGGCTGGCGATCCTCGGTGGCGTCGCCGCCGGGTACGCCACCGCCGCAGTCCGAGGCGAGCTCAACTTCAGCAAGGTCGAGAAGGCCTCTTGGCTCGGTCTCCCCGAACTCACGGCGCCGAGCTTCGACATCGCCGTCGCGGCCTCTTCATCCCCGTGATCCTCGTCCTCGTCGCCGAGAACGTCGGCCACGTCCGCTCCGTCGCGACGATGACCGGCGAGGACCTCGACCCGGTCATGGGGCGCGCGCTCGTCGCCGACGGCCTCGCGACCACCCTCGCGGGCTCTGGCGGCGGTTCCGGCACGACGACGTACGCGGAGAACATCGGGGTCATGGCCGCCACCCGCGTCTACTCGACGGCCGCGTACTGGGTCGCCGCGATCTTCGCCGTGCTGCTGTCCCTCAGCCCGAAGTTCGGCGAGCTCATCGCCACCGTCCCTAAGGGTGTGCTGGGCGGCGCCGGGACCGCGCTCTACGGGATGATCGGCCTGCTCGGCATGAAGATCTGGATCGAGAACCGGGTGGACCTGGGCAACCCGATCAACCTCATGACCGGAGCCGTCGCCCTCATCATCGGCATCGCCGACTACACGTGGACGATCGGCGACATCCAGCTCGCCGGCATCGCCCTCGGCACCGCCGCGGCGCTCATCGGCTTCCACGGGATGCGGGCCCTCAACCGGGCGACCGGGGCGGTGCCGGACCCGCTGACCCCCCTTCGCGACTGAGGCGTCCCTACAGTGGTCCGGTGACCGAGCAGCCGAGCACCGCCGAGCACGACCGACTCGCCCAGGCACCGAGCAGCGAGGACCCCTGGAGGCTCTGGGGCCCCTACCTCGCCGGCCGCCAGTGGGGGACCGTCCGCGAGGACTACTCGCCCCACGGCGACGCCTGGGAGGACTTCCCCTTCGACCAGGCGCACACCCGTGCCTACCGCTGGGGGGAGGACGGGATCGGCGGGCTCACCGACCGCTACGGCTTCCTGGGCGTCGCCACGGCGATGTGGAACGGGCAGGACGACCGGCTCAAGGAGCGGCTCTTCGGGCTCACCGGACCGCAGGGCAACCACGGCGAGGACGCCAAGGAGTACTGGTGGCACCTCGACGCCACGCCAACCCACTCCTTCGCCGAGTACCTCTACCGCTACCCGCAAGCCGCCTACCCCTACGAGCAGCTCGTCCGGGAGAACGACTGGCGCGGCTACGGCGACGACGAGTACGAGCTGAGCGACACGAAGGTCCTCGAGGAGGACCGCTTCTTCGACGTGATCACCCGGCACGCGAAGCACTCCGAGGCCGATGTGCTCGTCGAGGTCACCGCGACGAACCACGGTCCCGAGGCCGCACCGCTGCACCTGCTGCCGCAGGTGTGGTTCCGCAACACGTGGTCCTGGGGCCGGGACGACCGGCGGCCCTCGCTGACCCGCGTCGGGGGCGAAGGGGGACCCGCCGCCCTCGTCGCCGAGCACGCCTTCCTCGGCCGGTACCTCGTCGTCGCCGACAGCAGTGAGCACGGCGCGCCGGAGATCATGCTCTGCGACAACGAGACCAACACCGTGACCTCCTTCGGGAGCACCGCCGGCCAGGCGGCGCACCCCAAGGACTCGATCGACGCCGCCGTCGTGCGCGGTGACCGGAGCCGGCTCGCCGGTGATGTCGGCACCAAGGCGGCCTTCGTCTGGCACTTCGACGCCGTCAGGCCGGGGGAGTCGGTAACGGTCCGGCTGCGCCTCGTCCGCGAGGACGCCGCCGAGGCCGCCGGCCTCTCCCTCGACGACGCGAGCGGCGACCCCTTCGCCGAGGCCGCCGAGCTCGTCGAGGTGCGCCGACGGGAGGCGGACGAGTTCTACGCCGCGATCATCCCCGAGGGCACGAGCGAGGAGGACCGGCACATCGCGCGCCGCGCGTTCGCCGGGCTCAACTGGTGCAAGCAGGTCTACCGGTACGACGTCACCGAGTGGCTCCAGGGCGACCCGGCCGAGCCGACGCCGCCCCAGGGGCGCTGGGCGCCGCAGCCCGACGGACGGAACACCGACTGGCAGCACCTCGCGCTGGCCGACGTCATCTCGATGCCCGACGAGTGGGAGTACCCGTGGTTCGCCACCTGGGACCTCGCCTTCCACTGCGTCGCCATCGCGCACATGGACCCGGCCTTCGCCAAGGAGCAGCTCACCCTGCTGTGCCGGGAGTGGGCGATGCACCCCAGCGGGCAGATGCCCGCCTACGAGTGGAACTTCTCCGACGTCAACCCGCCCGTGCACGCGTGGGCGGCGTGGCAGGTCTACGCCATCGACCACGAGGAGGACCACGCCTTCCTCATCCGGGTCTTCGCCAAGCTGCTGCTGAACTTCGGCTGGTGGGTCAACCGCAAGGACGCTGACGGCTCGCACCTCTTCGAGGGCGGCTTCCTCGGGATGGACAACATCGGTCCCTTCGATCGCTCCGAGCCGATGCCCGACGGGCAGCGCCTGGAGCAGTCCGACGCGACGAGCTGGATGGCCTTCTTCTGCCTCAACATGCTCCGCATCGCGTGGGAGCTGGCGCGCACGGACCAGGCGTGGGACGACATCGCGACGAAGTTCCTCGAGCACTTCCTCGCGATCGCCGAGGCGATGGAGAGCTTCGGCACCGGCAACGTCAGCCTCTGGGACGAGGAGGACGGCTTCTACTACGACTGCGTCGTCGACGCCGACGGACGCTCGACGCCGATCAAGATCCGCTCGATGGTCGGCCTCCTCCCGCTCATGGCCGTCGCCAACGAGCCGGACTGGGTGCCGACCGAGCTGCACGACTTCAACCGGCGGCTGGCGTGGTTGCAGGAGAACCGCCCCGAGCTCACCGGCTCCCTCGTGAAGTCCGAGCGAGACGGTGAGGCCGACACGACCCTCTCGCTGCTCTCCGTCGAGCAGGTCCAGCGGATCCTTGCCCGGCTCCTCGACGAGGGGGAGTTCTTGTCACCCTTCGGGATCAGATCGCTGTCGGCGGCCTACCGCGACGGCGCGACCGTCGCGCTCGACGGCCGCGACCTCGCGATCCGCTACGTGCCGGGCGAGTCCGAGGACGGTATGTTCGGCGGCAACAGCAACTGGCGCGGCCCGGTCTGGTACCCGGTCAACGTCCTGCTCACCGACGCGCTGCGCACCTACGGCGTCGACATGTCGCGCGACGTCACGGTCGAGATGCCGACCGGCAGCGGCCATCGGATGACGCTCAAGGAGATCGCGCTCGCCCTCGAGCAGCGCCTCATCGACGGGTTCCGGGTCAAGGACGACGGTCGCCGCCCAGGCGACCCGATCCACGTGCCCACCGGGCGCCTCTGGGGGCAGGAGCACCCCACGTTCAGCGAGTACTTCCACGGCGACACCGGCGCCGGGCTGGGTGCCTCGCACCAGGCCGGATGGACTGCGATCGTCGCCCACCTCATCTGCACCACCGACACCGACGCCCACACCGAGAGAGAGCACCCGTGAGCACGCAGAAGCCGTTGCAGGACAAGGTCGTCGTCGTCACCGGCGGCAACTCCGGGATCGGCGAGGGGATCGTCCGCGAGGCAGCCGCCCAGGGGGCGAAGGTCGTCATCGACTACGTCTCGCAGCCCGAGCACGCAGCCGCCATGGTCGACGAGCTCGGCGGCGCCGAGCGCGCCATCGCCGTCGAGGCCGACGTCTCGAAGGTCGACGAGCTCGTCGCGCTCAAGGACGCCGCCGTCGCCGCCTTCGGGCGGGTCGACGTGTGGGTCAACAACGCCGGCGTCGAGCTCCACGAGCAGCTGCTCACGCTCACCGAGGCGAAGTACGACCTGCTCATGGCGATCAACCTCAAGGGCGCCACCTTCGGGACGAAGATCGCCGCCGAGCAGTTCATCGCCCAGGGCGGTGGGGGCGTCGTCATCAACATCAGCAGCACCCACGAGGACTGGCCCATGCCGAGCGACCTCACGTACTGCATCTCCAAGGGCGGCATGCGGATGCTCACCCGGACCGCGGGTGTCGAGCTCGGTCCGCACGGCGTCCGGGTGGTCAACGTCGCCCCCGGCGCGATCGAGACACCGATCAACGCCGACGACGACCACGCGGAGAAGGCGGCCCTCCGGGCCGCGATCCCCCTTCGCCGGTTGGGCACGACCGAGCAGATGGGCAAGGTGACGTGCTTCGTCGCCTCGGACGCGGCGAGCTATCTCACCGCGACGACGGTCTTCGCCGACGGCGGCCTGATGCAGCAGCCCGGAGCTGTCTGAGCTCAACTCTGAGACTCACTTCTCCGGTCGCTCACCCGCCCTTGCGGCAGTACCGTGATGCATCAGGACAAGACAAGGTCTCGACTCAACGAGACCGGGGCCTCATGAAGGTGGGGTCGACGACTTCTACGATGAAGGTATCGGGTCATTCGACGCATCGCCGCAACGTCTCGTTGAGCTGGTGGATGGCGAAGGGGCGCGAGAGCGAGCCGAAAGTCAAGTACAGGTATATGCACATGACCTGGGGCAAGTTCTAATGGAGCACCTCGCGGACGTCGCCTCGCGGTGTCCGATCGAGCCGTCCAGCGTAGCTATAAGGGACTCAGGACTGACTCCACAGATCGATGTCTTCACGGCGCGTGCGACGTGCGGAGGTAAGCACTACCTCGTCGGGGGCACCGTCTTCTCCGACGTGGTCGAGGACGACGTCCGGTCAGTTCTCATCGACGCCTACTTCCTCCCAGGCGGTACTCATGCTGGGGAGTTCAGCCGCGACGGCCTCGATCAGCAGGATGCCTCGCTCCCGGCGTTGACCTGACGAGAACCACCCGTCAGGACAGACCGCTGATCACCCCGTCGGCGGAGATGTCGATCCGCTCGGCGTTGGGGTGGCGCGACAGGCCGGGCATGGTCCGCATGTCGCCGCAGATCGCGTAGACGTAGCCTGCGCCGACGTTGGCGCGCACCTCGCGCACCGGCATCCGCCAGCCCGTCGGCGCCCCGAGCAGGGCGGGGTCGGAGCTGATCGACAGGTGGGTCTTGGCGATGACGACGGGCAGCTCGCCGAAGCCGAGGCGCTCGTACTCGGCGAGCGCCTTGGCCGCGGCCGGGGCGACGTCGATGCCGTCCGCGCCGTAGACCTTCGTCGCGATGGCCTCGATCTTCTCCATCAGGCTAGCGTCGAGGGGATAGGTGAATCGTAAGTCCACCTCGTCCTCGCGCGCCGCGAGGACGGCCCGGGCGAGGTCCTCGGCTCCGGCGCCGCCCTCGGCGACGTGCCGGGTCACCTCGCAGCGCACGCCGAGCTCGGCGGCCAGCTCTTGGATCACCGCGTGCTCGCTGTGGTGGTCCTGCGGGAAGGCGTTGATCGCGACGACGGGGGTTACCCCGAAGGAACGGACGATCTCGACGTGCTTGCGCAGGTTGGGCAGCCCGGCCCGCACGTCCTCGGGGGACTCCTCGAGCAGCTCTGGCGGCAGGGCGCGGCCGGCTTTGATCTCGAAGCGGCCGGAGTGCGCCTTGAGCGCCCGGACCGTGACGACGACGACCGCGACGTCGGGGACGAGGTCGCCCACCCGGCACTTGACGTTGAAGAAGCGCTCGGCCCCCATGTCGGAGCCGAAGCCGGCCTCGGTCACGACGACCTCGGCGTTGGCCAGCGCGATCCGGTCGGCGATGACCGACGAGGTCCCAGTCGCGATGTTGCCGAAGGGGCCGAGGTGGACCAGCGCGGGTCCCCCTTCGAGGGTCTGCATGAGGTTGGGCTTGAGGGCGTCCCGAAGGATGACGGCCATCGCGCCCGCGGCGCCGAGCTGCTCGGCGGTCACCGGGTCGCCGGAGGTGGAGTAGCCGACGACGATCCGGCCGAGGCGCTCACGGAGGTCCTTGAGCGAGGTCGCCAGGGTCATGAGGACCATGAGCTCGCTCGCCGCGGTGATGTCGAACCCCGTCTGCCGTGGCACCCCGTCGTCGCGGGCACCCAGGCCGACGACGATGTCGCGCAGCGAGCGGTCGTTGACGTCGAGCACCCGCCGCCAGGTGATGTTGCGCTCGTCGAGGTCGAGCTCGTTGCCGAAGTGCAGGTGGTTGTCGATCATCGCCGCGAGCAGGTTGTGCGCCGCCGTGATCGCGTGGAAGTCACCGGTGAGGTGGAGGTTGAGCTTGTCCATCGGGACGACCTGGCTGTAGCCGCCGCCCGCCGCGCCGCCCTTGATGCCGAAGGTGGGACCCATCGAGGGCTGGCGGAGAGTGACCACGGCGTTGCTGCCGAGCCGGCGCAGTCCCTGGGCGAGCCCGACGCAGACCGTCGTCTTGCCCTCGCCGAGCGGTGTCGGGGTGACGGCGGTGACGACGACGAAGGTCCCGCGCGGCTCCTCCGACGCAGCCAGGGCAGCGAGGTCGAAGCGGGCGAGGTCGACCTTGGCGAGGTCTCGGCCGTGGTGCTCGATGTCGTCCGGGCTCAGACCGAGGGCGGTGGCGATCTCGTCCATGGGGCGCAGGGTCGCGGCCCCGGCGATCTCGAGGTCAGTGGGGAAGGGGTGCGCGTCCGTGGTCACAAGACCCATCCTGCCGCCCGGGCCGCCTCCGTGCAGGGAGACTCGGTCAGCGCAGGGACAGGTGCATGACGTGCAGCCCCACGCGACCCTGCGTCATATGGCGGAAGGCCTCCGGGACGGTCCGGATGATCGTGAACCCGAGCGAGCGCCACAGCCGCACCGCGGCCTCGTTGGTCTCGACGACGGCGTTGAACTGGATCGCGTCGAAGCCGTGCTCGCGGTGCCAGGCGACGACGTGCTCGCCGAGGTCGCGTCCGACGCCACGGCCCCGCGCCCCGGGCGCGACCATGAACGACGCCGTCCCGACATGGTCGCCGTTGCCCGGGCGGTTCGGCCCCATCTTCGCGGTGCCGAGGACCGTGCCGTCGTCGTCCGCCCAGACGACCGTCTCGCCGGGCGGCGGCGCCATCCACAGGTCGCGGGCGTCCTCGCTCGTCAGGTCGAGGGGGTAGGCGTACGTCTCCCCGGCGCGGACGACGGCCTCGACGATGGGCCAGATCTGCCCCCAGTCGACATCGGTAGCGGTGCGGATCTGCGTGCTCACCGGCGTCACGCTACGCGGGCACCGGGCGAAGGGCCGACCGCCCTGTCACCCCACCT
>JBHWMJ010000022.1:0-9027 GCA_043423105.1 Marihabitans sp. | reverse complement strand
CTACTACGAGTCGTCGACGAGACGATCGCCGCGCTCGACGAGGTCGCCTGGGAGAGCCCGCAGCAGGAGGCGGCGACCCGGGAGATCGTCCTGCGCGACGTCGAGTCGGCTGGTCGGTGATGGACGAGGTGCGACGAGGTCTGCCAGGAGCCTCGAGACCCGGGTGACATTCTCGAGGCTCGTTGCTCGTACCGCGCCCAGCGATAGCGTGTCCGCTGTGACGACTTCGAGCGCCCCCATCCATGTCGGTGAGCACGTCGCCGCCGCCCTCGCCGCCGGTCGGCCCGTCCTCGCGATGGAGTCGACGATCTTCACGCACGGGTTGCCCCGCCCCCGCAACCTCGAGGTGGCGCTCCAGGCCGAGGACCAGGTCCGCGCGGCGGGTGTCACCCCCGCGACGATCGGCGTCGTCGAGGGTGTCCCCACCGTCGGCATGACCGCCGAGGAGATCGAGCGGCTCGCGAACGACGACGACGTCATCAAGGCCTCGGTCCGTGAGCTGCCCGTCGCCCGGGCCACCGGCGCCAACGCCGGCACGACGATCGCCGCGACGACCTACCTCGCGAACGCTGTGGGGATCGACGTCTTCTCCACCGGCGGCCTCGGCGGGGTGCACCACGGGGCGTCGAGCACGTTCGACGAGTCGGCTGACCTCGTCGTGCTCTCGCAGGTGCCGATCGTGCTCGTCTCCTCCGGTGCGAAGGCGATCCTCGACATCCCCGCGACGCTCGAGCGGTTCGAGACCCTGTCCGTGCCGGTCGTCGGCTACCGGACCCTGCGCTACCCGGGCTTCTACGTCCACGACTCCGGCTACCCGCTGAGCCAGCAGGTCGACAGCCCGGAGCAGGTCGCAACGATCTACCGCGCCTCGCGCGAGCTCGGACTGCACGCGTCCGTCCTCGTCGGCAACCCCATCCCCGAGGCGGACAGCCTCGACCCGGCTGAGCTCGACGAGGTCATCGAGCGGGCCTGGGCCGCCGCCGATGAGCAGGGCATCCGGGGCCAGGCGACCACCCCCTTCCTCCTCGACTACATCCAGCGCGACACCGGTGGCGCCTCGCTCGACGCGAACGTCGCGCTCTACCGCAACAACGTCGCGCTCGGCTGCGAGATCGCGACGGCGCTGGCCAGGTGAGTGCGGTGCCCGGCGTGCTGGCGGTCGCCGGCGACCTCGTCGAGGACGTCGTCGCCCACACGAGCGAGCCGCTGCGGATGGGCAGCGACGCCGCAGCGACCATCACCCGGCAGCGGGGCGGTTCGGCGGCCAACGTCGCGGTCTTTGCCGCTGCTGTCGGTGCACCGACCCGATTCGTCGGCTGCGTCGGTCCGGACGCCGCAGGTGACGGGGTGGTCGCCGAGCTCACGGCGAAGGGGGTGGACGCCCGGGTCCAGCGAAGGGGGAGCACCGGGACGATCGTCGTCGTCGTCGACGACTCGGGGGAGCGGACGATGCTGCCCGACCGAGCGGCCTGCGCTCTGCTCGGGACCGTCGACGACGCCTGGCTGGCCGGCGTCGAGATCCTCCACCTGCCGCTCTACGGCTTCGATACCGGGACCACGCCAGATGCCTTGCGCGACATGGCGACCCGTGTCCGCGCAGCGGGTGGTCGGGTGAGCATCGACATCTCCTCGACCCGGCTCGTCGACGTCCACGGACCAGCCTGGGTCGATGCCCTCGTCGCCGACCTGCTGCCCACGTGGGTCAGCGCCAACGCCGATGAGGTGACCGCACTCGGGCTCGACGGCGACAGCTGGCTGGCACGCCACCCCTTCGCCACCGTCCTCGCGCGGGCGGGCGCCCGGGCGACGCGTGTGCTGCGCCACGGCGACCCGACGGTGACCGTCCCCGTGCAGCCCGTCGAGGGGGCGCGCGACACGACAGGGGCGGGCGACGCCTTCGCCGCCGGGTTCCTCTCGGCGACATTGCGTGGTGAGCCTGTCGAGACCGCGGTCGTCGCCGGCCACGCGCTCGCTGCCCGGGTCATCTGCGTCACCGGGGCCGAGCTCGCCTGACGGCGCGTGGTCTCGAGGCTCAGGCCCTGGCGGGCCTTCGCACCTCGACCATCACGTGGGCGGATAGCCTCAGCGGTATGACCTTCACGACCTTCATCACCGGTGCTAGCTCCGGCCTCGGCGCTGAGATGGCGCGCCAGTTCGCCGCCCTCGGCCACGACCTCGCCCTCTCCGCCCGCCGCACCGACCGGCTCGACGCGCTCAAGTCCGAGATCGCCGCGAAGCACCCCGAGCGCCGGGTCGAGCTCTACGCCCTCGACGTCACCGACGACGACGCCGTCTTCGCCGTTACCGAGCAGGTCAAGGCTGACTTCGGCCACATCGACCGCGTCATCGTCAACGCCGGCCTCGGCAAGGGCGCGCCCGTCGGCAAGGGCAGCCACTACGCCAACAAGGAGACCCTGGCGACGAACATCCTCGGCGCCTTCGCCCAGGCCGAGGCCGCGATGCAGGTCTTCCGCGAGCAGAAGCAGGGCCACCTCGTCATCATCAGCTCGGTCACCGCGGTCCGCGGCTTCCCCAGCTCGATGACCGCCTACGCCGCGAGCAAGGCCGCCGTCGCGAGCATGGGCGAGGGCATCCGCTCCGAGATGATGGGCAAGCCCGACCTCGACATCGACGTCTCCGTCATCTGCCCGGGCTACATCCGCTCGGAGATGAACGAGAAGGTCGAGCAGAAGGTGAAGTTCATGGTCGACACCGAGACCGGCGTCCGCGCCATGGTCGAGGCGATCGAGCGCCGCAAGGCCAAGGCCTTCGTGCCGGCCAAGCCGTGGGAGGTCATGGCCCGGGTCATGTCGGTCGCGCCGATGCAGGTCGTCCGGAAGATGATGTGACGCCCGACGGGCGCGGCACCGCCTGGTGGGCCTGGGCGGCGTGGATCGTCGGTGCCGGGGGCTACCTCGGCGCCTTCGTGTGGGCGATGACCGTCCTGCCGGAGCGGGTCGTCGCGCACGTCGGCCCCGACGGTGTCGACCGCTGGGGCAGCCGGACCGAGCACGCCGTGATGTCGGTGATCCTTGGTCTCGTCATCCTGCCGATGCCGTGGCTCTTCCGGTTCGCGGCCAAGCCTCCGGGGACCTGGCTCAACATGCCGCACAAGGACTACTGGTTCGCCACCTCGGAGCGGACGGCCACCCTCCGCCGCAAGCTCTTCGAGGACGGGATGACCTTCACCGGGCTCACCGCGGCCTTCCTCGCACTGGTGATCCAGGTCGGCGTCGTCCAGGAGACCCGCGACCCCGGCTCGGCGGCGGGCTGGGCCTTCCCCATCGCGCTCGTCGTCTACCTCGGGCTGACCGTGGTGTGGCTCGTGGCCGTCCTGCGTCGCCACACGCCACCCTCCGACGATCCTGGTCGATGACCCGTCAGTCGCAGCCGGTCGCAACGGCGAGGGCCGCGCAGACCGCACGCATGCGGGCCGGGTCGAGCCGCCCGAGCCGCTGAGCCAGCACCCTGACGTCGACGTCGACCACAGCGTCGAGCTGCACGACGCACGCTGCCGGGACCGGGTCGTCACCCGGCTCGAGCCGGACCTCGCTCGGCAGGCCGCGGACGATGGTGCTGCACGCCGCAACCATGCTCCGGCGGCGCCCGAGGACCGCGGCGTCTCGGCTGAGGACGACGACAGGCCGGCGGCCCGCGTCGTCGAGGTCTGCCCACCACAGCTCGCCCCGGGTCGGCAGGCCCGTCCTCATGTCCGTCGCGCCGCGTCGAGGAAGCCGTCGAGCTCGCCCCACTCGTCAGGCGCGTCCGCCTGCGCCTCGGCATAACCGCGCGCGTACGCCTCGTCGATCTCGGCCGAGCGGTGCTCCCGGAGCATGGCCTGAAGAGCAGCCTCGACCAGCGAGGCATCGGTCCCGTCTCCGTGCACCGCGCGGGCACGCGCGAGGAGCGAGTCGTCGACCGTCGTGCTCACCCTCACCCGTGCCATGCCACGAGCATGCCATAGACGTGGCATGAGGGCGCAGGGTGAAGGCGGCCTAGCCTGCAGGGGTGATCCTGCATGTGGCCAGCGTCGTTGTCGCCTCACCGGATGTCTCTGCGACCGCAGCGGCGTGGCACCGGCTGGCGGTCGCGCTACCGGTGGACGTCGTCCCCGTGGGCGGCGAGGGTCGCGCTGGCCTGGTCGAGGTCGCCCTGGCCACCGCGGACCTCGTCGATGCGGCAGCGCTGCTCGGCCGGCGCGGCCTCGACGTCGCGGGCGATCTCGTCTCCGTCGCCGGCGTGCGCTGGCGGCTCACCGAGGTGCGCCCGGACGAAGGGGCGAGCTCACCCCCTTCGCCGCTGAGCCTCGACCACATCGTCGTCTCCGCGACCGACGCGACCCGCGCCGCCGCCGACTACGGGGCGCGGCTCGGGCTCGACCTGCGGCTCGACCGCGACACCGGCTTCGGCTTCCGCGGGATGTTCTTCCGGTGCGGCGACGCGATCGTCGAGGTCGTCGTCCGGCGCGAAGGGGACCGTCGCGATGCCTTCGGGGGACTGGCCTGGCGCAGCGCGGACCTGCCGGCGGAGCGGGACCGGCTCGTCGAGGCGGGGGTAGAGGTCTCCGAGATCCGCGCCGGACGCAAGCCGGGCACGGTCGTCGCGACGGTCCGCGACCGCGACCTCGGTGTCCCGACGCTCCTCGTCGGACCGGCCTGACCAGCCGGGCGATCAGCCCAGCTTGCTGGACAAGCACCTCAGGAAATATGGTTGCAGCATGCAAACAAGTGCGACCGCGGGGCTCCACGACGCCCTGGCGGACGCCTTCCGCCAGCTGAGCACCACCTTCGCCAAGCGCCTCGAGGGCGACGCGACAGCGTTGCGCCGCCCCGACTACCACCTCCTCACCGAGGTGGAGCGTCACTGCTCCCTGCGCCCCAGTGAGCTCGCCGAGCGCCACGGGCACGACGTCTCGACCCTGAGCCGCCGCATCGCCGGGCTCGTCGACCGCGGCCTGCTCGAGCGCACGCCGGACGACAGCGACCGACGCGCCTTCCGCGTCGCACTCACCGACGAGGGGCGCGAGCGCCTGCACGCCGAACGCTCCGCCCGTGCGCAGATCATCACCGCCCTCCTCGCCGACTGGCCGAGCGAGGACATCGACACCCTGGCCACCCTCCTTGACCGGCTGAGCGCCGACGCTGCCGCCGCCCGTCTCGAGTCCACCGAGAGGACCTTCGCATGACCACGGCAGCACCCGCCCCCTCCCCAGCCTCGGCCCCCTACCGGCTCAGCCCCCAGAACCGCCGCGTCTTCGTCGGGCTCATGCTCGGCATGCTCGTCGCCTCGGTGAGCCAGACCATCGTCGGCCCCGCCATGCCGCGCATCGTCGCCGAGCTCGGCGGCATGGAGCACTACAGCTGGGTCGCGACCGCGGCCATGCTCGTCTCTGCAGTGTCCGTGCCGATCATCGGCAAGCTTCTGGACCCTCGTCGCAGGCCGCGCGATCCAGGGGCTCGGCATGGGCACGCTCATGCCCCTCTCGCAGACGATCATCGGGGACATCATCCCGCCCCGGCAGCGCGGCAAGTACCAGGGCCTCATGGGCGCGGTCTTCGGCGTCACCTCGGTCGCCGGACCGCTCGCCGGAGGGTTCATCACCGACCACTGGGGATGGCGCTGGCTGTTCTTCGTCGCGCTGCCCGTCGGTGCGGTCGCCTTCGTCGTCATCGGGCGGTTCCTCCACCTCGAGCACGTCCGTCGTGAGGTCTCGATCGACTACCTCGGCATGGCGACCCTCGCGACGAGCCTCACCGCGCTGCTGCTCGCGACCTCGCTCGGGGGCACGCAGTGGGCGTGGGGGTCGGTCCAGTCGATCAGCCTGTACGTCATCGGTGCCCTGGCCCTCGTCGCCTTCGTCCTCGTCGAGCGCCGAGCCGCCGAGCCGGTGCTGCCGCTGAGGCTCTTCGGCAGCCGGGTCTTCACGCTGAGCAACGTCGCGGCCTTCGGCGTCTCTATGGTGATGTTCGGCGCGATCATCTACATCCCCGTCTTCGCCCAAGGGGTCATCGGGGTGGACGCCACGAACTCCGGCCTCATCCTCATGCCGCTCATGCTCGGCTTCATCGGGCTCGGCATCCTCACCGGCATGGCGATCACGCGCACCGGCCGCTACCTGCCCTTCATGCTCACCGGCATCGGCGTCATGGCGGCCGGCAACTGGATGCTCACCCGCCTCGACCACACTGCCACCCAGAGCCAGCTCACCCTCGCGATGGTCGTCCTCGGGCTCGGGCTCGGCATGGCGATGCAGCAGTACACGCTGGTCGTCCAGAACGACGCCGCCCGGGCCGATCTCGGCGTCGCGACCGCGTCGACCCAGTTCTTCCGGAACGTCGGGTCGACGGTCGGGATCGCGGTCTTCGGCACGATCATGACGAGCGGCCTGGCCGAGAAGATCGCCGCCCACCTCCCGGCCGGTGCCGCTGCCGGGGCGAAGGGGGAGCTCAACGTGGGCTCGGTCCTCGACCCGTCGGTCCTGGCGACCATGCCGCCCGCGGTCGCCGACGCCGTGCGCCAGGGTCTGGCCGAGAACCTCCACAACGTCTTCCTCGTCGGCCTGCCGATCCTTGCGCTCGTCTTCGTCGCGACGGCCCTCATCCCGGTCAAGCCGCTGCGCGAGACGAACCACGACCACCCGGCCGAGGAGCCCGGCGTCGGGGTCGTCGAGTCGCTCGGGTCGACCGAGGCCCACGACGTCAACGAGGTCCACACGGGGAGCCGACGCACCCCCTTCGCCCCGGGGAATAGTTGACGCTTCAATAAGTGTTGGTAGGGTGAACCGCACCCGACCAGGAGGCTCCGATGCCCGCGATCACCGTCGACAACATCCTCACGCTCCCGCGCGTCGAGCTGCCCGGGCCGGAGGCCATGCGTCGGCCCGTCGTCACCGTCTCGACGGCACCCAAGGGCTTCGAGGGCGAAGGGTTCCCCGTGCGGCGCGCCTTCGCCGGCGTGCCGATGGAGCGGCTCGACCCCTTCATCCACATGGACCAGATGGGCGAGGTCGAGTACGCGCCGCTCGAGCCGCGCGGCACGAGCTGGCACCCGCACCGCGGCTTCGAGACCGTCACGTACATCATCGACGGATCCTTCGACCACGAGGACACCCACGGCGGCGGCGGGACGATCACCGACGGCGACACCCAGTGGATGACCGCCGGCTCCGGGCTGCTGCACATCGAGGCTCCGCCGGAGCAGCTCGTCATGAGCGGCGGGCTCTTCCACGGCATCCAGCTGTGGGTCAACCTGCCGAGCGCGATGAAGATGTCTGACCCGCGCTACCAGGACATCCGCGGCGGCGAGGTCGCGCTCCTCTCGAGCCACGACGGCGGCGCGCTCCTCCGGGTCATCGCCGGCTCCCTCGCGGGGCACGACGGACCGGGCATCACGCACACCCCGATCTCGATGGTCCACGCGACCGTCGCCCCAGGGGCCCGGCTCGAGCTGCCCTGGCGGTCGGACTTCAACGCGCTCGTCTACGTCCTGTCCGGCAACGGGTTCGTCGGCCCCGAGCGGCGCCCCTTCAAGGAGGGTCAGCTCGCCGTCTTCGGTGCTGGCGACTCCCTCGAGGTGGCCGCGTCGGACGCGCAGGACGAGCGAAGCCCCAGCCTCGAGCTGCTCGTCCTCGGCGGGCGCCCGATCCGCGAGCCCGTTGCGGCCTACGGCCCATTCGTCATGAACACGCGCGACGAGCTCGTCACGGCCTTCGAGGACTTCCAGGCCGGTCGCCTCGGCGTCATCCCCAGGACGCCCCGCGTCCGACCCGCGCTTGAGGTCGTCTCCGAGGCGGGCAACCAGCCAGGCCACCACGTCCTGTGACCTCACCCCTTCGGCCCGCCGTGTCTGAGCGATAGTAGGGGCGTGCGCCTGACCCGACCCCGACCCGCCCGCGTGGCGGGCTGGACAGTCGGTGTCTCCCTGCTCGCTCTCCTGGCCATCGGCGTCCTCGGCGCTGGCATCATGCCGAGCTGGGGGAGCACCTGCCCCGGCGGTGGCGAGTGCGACCCACCCGCGCTGCGGTCGCTCGTCATCACCGCCTGGGGCGTCCACGGCCTCGCGCTGGCGGGCCTGGCGGCCGGGATGTACGCCGTCGGCCGCACCCGCCCCGAGACCCCCGAGGGCGACGGCATCCCGGACGAGCACGCGGCCGGTCCGTGGCGACACGCGCTGCTCGCCACCGGATTCGTCGCCGTCACCAACGCCGTCACCGCCGGGGCCCTCGGCCTGGCCATGCTGCTCGGCGGCTTCATGGTCGGGGCGGTCGTCGCGGCGTGGTGGGTGGGGCTCACCGTCTTCCTCGACGCGCTCGACCGGCTGTGCCGCCCCTACTCCGAGCGAAGGGGGTCGTGGTGGCGGGCGCTCGCCGTCTCGACCGCCACCGTCGTCGTGCTGTGGGTCCTCCCCGTCCTCGTCGTCGGCATCGAACGACGCGGCTGGAGCGAAGCCTTCCTCATCGCCAACGTCCTCGTCTCCGGCACGGCCGGCCTCGGGACCCTCTGGTCCCGGCTCGACGCGGGCGGTCCGCGGGACACGCCTCTGGCTCACCGCCACCGCGTCGTCGCGGCGGCCGCCGCCGGCAGCCTCGCCCTGCCGATCGCCCTCGTCGTCACCACAGACCTCGACAGCGGCACCCGGGGGCGCGCCGCGGAGCTGCTCGGTGACCTGCTCAACCCCTACCCCGACGAGGTCGCCGCACGCCCCGAACCGACGCCTTCGCCGTCGGTGAGCGGCGCGCCGACCGAGCCCGAGCCGACACCCACAGAGCCCACCGCCACCACCCCGATGTGCACCCCGGCGGACCTGCTCGTCACCGTGACCGGCGACGACAGCGGCCTGAGCGCCGCCACCCTCACCATCGCCGCGATCAGCACCTCCGACGAGCCCTGCACCGTCGAGGGCTATCCCGAGCTCCGCGTCACCGACGACGGTGCTGAGATCGCGCTCGCGGTCATGGGTGTCGACCACAGCTTCGACGGCGAGGAGGTCGCCTCGCAGGCCGTCACCCTCGAGCCCGGCCAGGCCGTC
>JBHWMJ010000015.1:0-8982 GCA_043423105.1 Marihabitans sp. | reverse complement strand
CCGACCGGCGCCGGCCGTCAGGGCTTTGACCAGGGATTCTGCCGGTCGGACGCCGAGACCGTGCCCCCGCGGAGGTCAGTCGCCCCGAAGCGTCCGCAGCACGAGCGGCAGCTCGTGGGGCAGCTCGCCGGCGAGGTAGCCGACCCGGCCGAGCCGCATCGCGAGCGCGTCACCGGCCGCGGCGTGGACGTACTTCGCCCACACGAGGGCCTGCGCGAGCCCGGCGCCCCGGCTGAGCAGCCCGAGCGCCGCACCGGCGACGACGTCGCCGCTGCCGGACGTCCCGAGGCCGGTGTCGCCGGTCGTCACCTGCCAGAGGCGGCCGTCGGCGGCCACCCACTGCTCGCACCCGACGACCGCGTCGAACCGCTCCGCGGCCTCGAGGACGGCCGCAGGCACGTCGTCGTCGGAGAGCTCGTCGCGCTCGAGGACGTACTCGAGCTCGCCGACGTTGGGTGTCGCGACGAGTCGGCCACGAAGCGCGTCGACCACGGCGTCGTCGAGGTCAGGGAGCACCGTCAGACCGAAGGCGTCGAGCACCACCCTCGTCTCGTCTCCCAGGGTCGGGACGATCTCGGCGACGAGCCGCGCCGACCCCTCTGGGTCGTCGAGCCCAGGACCGATGAGCACCCCATCGGCGCGCGAGGTCTCGCGCTGGAGCGCCGCACCCGCGCCCTCGCCGGTCACCGACCCCTTCGCCGACTCGCGCAGCGCCGTCACGCCTGACTCGGGCACCGCGACGGCGAGGTGAGAGGCCACCCCTTCGGCCACCCCGAGGTGCAGCTTGCCGGCACCCATCCGCAGGGCCGAGACGCCGGCCAGGAGGACCGCCCCGGGGGTCGTGCACGACCCGCCGACGACGACGGCCTGGCCGCGCGTGTACTTCGTGCCCGCGGGCGAGGGGAGCGGCCACTCGCGGAGCATGTCGGGGGTGACGAGCAGAGGGTCGTCGAGGGTGCCTCCGGCGGCGGGCGAAGGGATGTCCTCACCCATCGTCGTCCTCCTCGCCGCGCTCGTCGGAGCCCTCGCCGACCTCGTCGGCGGCGCCCGGCTGGTCGGTGACCTCGATGCCCTCGCGCTGCAGGTGCTCGTCGAGGTTGTAGTCGGTGACCCGCCAGCCCGTGGGCGAGTCCTCGTCGAGGACGAGACGGCAGATCGCGGCATTCTTCAGGCCGTCGGTGCGGGAACGCTCGAGCACCGCCTCCTCGTCGAGTCCCTCGGCGACGTAGGTGAAGAGCAGGATGACGACGTCGTGCGCGGTGACGAGTGCGATGTCGTGCTTCTCCTGCGCGAGGTCGGAGAGGACCGCGCGGACGCGCCCGGCGACGTCGGCCCACGACTCGCCGCCAGGCGGTCGGTAGTAGAACTTGCCGATCCACTCGCGGCGCTCGGCCTCCTCGGGGTACCGCTTGCGGATCCCGGCGCCGGTGAGCATGTCGGTGATGCCCATGTCACGGTCGCGCAGCCGCTCGTCGACACGGAAGTCCAGAGGCATCTCCGCGGTCTCGAGCGCGATCTCGCCGGTCTGGCGCGCCCGCCGGTAGGGGCTGGTCCACACGATGCCCGGACGGCCGTCGTCGGCGAGCTCTGAGAGCCAGCGTCCGACGGCGGCCGCCTGCTCCCGCCCGGTCTCGGAGAGCTCGACGTCGGGGTCGCGGGCGGGCACGTCGATGCGCTCGAGGCCGTCGCGCTGGGCGGCCTCAGCGGCGACGTTGCCCTCGGACTGGCCGTGACGGACGAGGATCACCTGCTGCAGCGCCATGGCCCCACCCTATTGAGCCAGGTGACGGATGGGGTGGTGCCGGGGGAGGGCGCTGACAGGTCGATGAAGCATCTTGATGATCGATCTGTGATGTTATGATGACGGGCATGCGGACCACGGTGAATATCGACGATCGGCTGCTCGCCGAGGTCAAGGTCCTCGCGGCGCGTGAGCACCGGACGATCGGTTCCGTCGTCGAGGATGCGTTGCGGGCGCTGCTCGAGAGCGGCGCCTCCTCGGACGCGGACCACGTCTCGCTTCCCACCTTCGAGCCGAAGAACCCCGCGCTCCGGGCAGGTGTCGACCTGGAGGACCGCGAGGCCGTCCTCCAGGTCATGGAGCAGGACGGGTTGGTCGTTGCTCTTCCTTGACGTCAACGTCTGTCTCTACGCCTTCCGGCCGACGGTCTCCGAGCGCTCGCGCGAGGTCGCCGCGTGGCTCGACGCGCGGCTCGGCGGGCCCGAGCGGGTCCTCGTCAGCGAGTCGGTCCTCGCCTCGATGATCCGGATCGCCACGCACCCACGGATCTTCGAGGAGCCGGCCAGCCCGGCCGACGCGGTGGCATTCGTGGACGCGCTGCTCCGTGCCCCCCGGGTCGCCGTCGTCCGCCCCGGCCCTGGCGTGTGGCCGATCTTCCGGGACTATGTCGGGGACCTGCGGCTCGCCGGCAACGACGTCGCCGACGCCTATCTCGCCGCGACCGCGGTCGACGCCGGCGCGGGCATGGTCACCTCGGACCGGGGGTTCACCCGCTTCCCCGGGCTCCGTGTCATCGAGCCTGTCCCGGGCTGAGCGTGATCAGCTCGTCGTCGACATACGTGGGCCGGACGGCCCGCAGCCCGGCGACGACGAAGGGGATCGTTGTCGCCATCAGCAGCCACAGCACGACGTCCCACCCGCCGGTCGCAGCGTGGAGCACACCGACGACCACGGGACCGAGCGCGGCGAGGAGGTAGCCGACCGGCTGGACGAAGCCGGAGAGCCGCGCCGTCACCGTGTGCGAGCGGGTCCGCGCCGTGATGAGCGCGATGACGAGGGGGAAGGCGAAGCCGGAGAGACCGAGCAGCGCCGCCCACAGCCACGGCAGGGTCGTCGGCGCGAGGAGCAGCCCGCCGTACCCGAGGACGAGCAGCCCGCCGAGTCCGATCATCATCGGGGCTAGCCCGCGGCCGCGGTTGATGACGGCCGGCATCGTCAGCCCGCCGACGATCGTCACGGCGCCCAGGAGCGCCTGCATCGCGCCGGCCGACGAGGCCGACATCCCGGCGTCGCGGTAGATCTGCGGCAGCCAGCCCATCTGGATGTAGGCGTGCATCGACTGGAGCCCGAAGAGCAGCGTCATCGCGAGCGCCGTGGGGGAGCGCGCGATGTGCGCGTCCGGCGGTTCGTCGACGTCGTCGAGGTCCTGCGGGCGCCGATGCTCGTGCCGCGCGAGCCACCCCCACAGCGGGACCGCGACGATCGCGCCGATGCCCCAGATGCCGAGCGCCCACCGCCACCCCGCCTCGGCGGCGACCGGCGCGGTGAGCAGCGACCCGAGCGACCCGCCGACGATGAGGCTGGTGCCGTAGACCGTCATGAGCCGCACCTCGTGGGCGTGGTGCGTCTTGACCCAGGCGGGGACGAGGACGTTGCCGACGGCCATGCCGAGCAAGGCGACAGCGGAGAGGAGCAGGAAGACCGCGGCACCACCGACGAGCGGACGCAGGAGCAGCCCGAGCGCCGCGAGGAGCAGCCCGAGCGCGATCCCGCCGCCGATCCCGGCGTGGCGACCGAGCCGCACGGCGAGTGCCCCGCCCACCCCGAAGCACAGCCCCGGCAGCCCGGTGAGTGCGCCGGCGGCGCCGCCGCCCATGCCGAGCCCGGTCCGGATCTCGTCGAGCACCGGCCCGACGGCCGATGCCCCGGGTCGCAGGCTGAGGGCGACGAGGACCGTCGCGACGACGAGGAGGACGAAGGGGGTGCCCGCGGCTGACCCCTTCGCCCGTGCACTCACGAACGGGGACCTTACGCCGTGGCTGGGCTACGCCCTGGTCTGCGGCTCGAGCCTGGCCCCCGCCTCGACGACCGCACCCGGCCCGACGACCGACTCGCGGCCGACGAGGACGACACCCGAGTCGCTCGGCGGCCATCGCTTCGGCACCGACCCGACCTTCGCCCCCTTCGCGATCTCGCACCGGTGGTCGATGACGGCAGCCTCGACCACCGCGTCGGGGCGCACGGTGACGTCGTCCATGAGGACGCTGTCCTCGACGACCGCGCCCTCCTCCACCACGCAGCCGGGCCCGAGCACGCTGCGCCGCACCGTCCCCTTGACGACGACGCCGGGCGTGAGGAGCGAGTCCTCGACCGTCGCCCCCGCGTGGACCATCGCCGGCGGCAGCTCGGGGAAGTGGCTGCGGATCGGCCACGACCGGTCGTCGAAGACGTCGACAGTGCCGCGCAGCATGTCGCGGTGGGCTGCGAGATAGGCCCCCGGTCGCCCGAGGTCGCGCCAGTACCCCTCGAGGGCGAAGGCGTGCGCCGTCCCCGCCTCGACGAAGCGCTCGACGAGGTCGGTGAAGTCGCCGATGCCGTCGGGCAGGCCCGGCTCCTCCTGGGCCCGCTCGCGGCGCAGCGCGTCGAGCTCGCGCAGCAGCGCCGCTCGGTCGTAGACGAAGATCTCCGCGGCGACGACTCCGTGCTCCGGCGAGGAGGGCTTCTCGACGACGCCCGTGACCCGCGCGCCCCGCCCGACGTCGACGAGGGTCTTGTGCCTCGCCTCGGCCTTGGCGACCTCCGCGGTGACGATGGTGACCTCCGACCCCTTCGTAAGGTGCTGCGCGACGACCTGCCGGACGTCGAGGCGGAAGACCTGGTCGGCGCTCATGACGACGACGACGTCCGGGGACAGCTCGGCGATCTGCGGCGAGATCCGCAGGAGGTCGTCGACGTTGCCCGAGCTGAACCCTTCGACGGCGCGGGTCCGTCCCTCTTCTGGCACGAGCCGGCGGTAGCCGCCGCGGGTGCGGTCGAGGTCCCACGGCCGGCCGCTCGCGAGGTGCCGGTCGAGCGAGGACGCCTCGAACTGCACCGAGACCCACACGTCGGGGATGCCGCTGTTGCTGAGGTTGCTCAGCGCGAAGTCGATGAGCTGGTAGCTGCCGGCGAAGGGGATCGCTGGCTTCGCGCGCTCGCGTGTGAGGACGTCCATGCGGGAGCCCTTGCCCCCCGCCTGGACGATGCCGAGGACGTGCGGGGGCGTGGGGAAGGGAGGTTGCGGCATGCTCGTCAACGTAAACCCCGGAAAGGCTCCCGAAACACTTCCGCCGGGGGTCCTTCGCTGCCAGGGTGGGGCCATGACGACGACGTCCACCGTGATCCGTGACGGCCTCGACTTCGGGGAGGGGCCGCGCTGGCGTGATGGCCTGCTGTGGTTCAGCGACTTCTACCGGCATGCCGTGTACACCCTCGACCCGGAGACCGGTGAGGAGACGAAGGTCGTCGACGTGCCGGGCCAGCCGTCGGGCCTGGGCTGGCTACCCGACGGGCGCCTCCTCGTCGTGTCGATGACCGACCACAAGGTGATGCGCCTCGAGACGGACGGCACGCTCGTCGAGCACGCCGACATCTCCGCGCACTGCGGCTACCACGCCAACGACATGCTCGTCGACGCCCAGGGCCGGGCCTACGTCGGCAACTTCGGCTACGACCTCCACGACGACATGGCGCGGCGCGACGTCCCGACGATCCTCGGCGACGAGAGCGCGGGCGCGACCGACCTCGTCCGGGTCGACCCCGACGGGTCGGTGACGGTCGTCGCCGAGGGTGTCCGCTTCCCCAACGGCATGGCGTTCCTCGACGGCGGCCGGACCCTCGTGCTCGCCGAGACGCTGCGTCTGCAGCTCACGGCCTTCACGGTCCAGGAGGACGGCTCGCTCACCGACCGTCGAGTGTGGGCGTCGACGGCCGAGCAGATGGCGGCGGCGGACGGCATCGCGGCCGACGGTGAAGGGGGTGTCTGGGTCAGCGCCGCCCTCGGTCCGGCGGTCGTCCGGTACGCGGAGGGCGGTGAGGTGACCGGCATGGTCACGACGACGCAGAACGCCTTCGCCTGCGCCGTCGGCGGCCCCGACGGCCGGACGCTCTACGTCATGACGGCCCCGTCGAGCGAGCCGAAGGACGTCGACGGACGGTCGGCCGGGAAGATCGAGGCCGCCGCGATCTGACGCACGACCGCAACTGCCCGGGCAGTTGCGAAAGAGGGGGTCAGGGGGCGGGGAGGAGGAGGTCGCGGGTGATGTCCGCGACTGACGCCGCCCCGAAGAGACCCATCGTGAGGTCGAGCTCGGCGACGACGTTGTCGATGAGCGCGCTCACCCCCTTCGCCCCGTCGATCGCTAGCCCGTAGACGTGCGGACGGCCGAGGAGCACCGCGTCGGCCCCGAGCGCGAGCGCGACGAAGACATCTGCGCCAGAACGGATCCCGCTGTCGAGCAGGACCGTGTGCTCCGGCCCGATCGCCTCCCGGATCAGCGACGAGCGCGTCGAGCGAGGCGATCGACCGGTGGCGGCCGCGAAGAGCCCTACGGGGCTCGACCTCATGCGCGCGGTCAAGGCCGCGCTCGACCCGGCCAGGACGATGAATCCCGGCAAGGTCGTGCCCTGACGGCTCACCTCGGGTCGACGCCCGCAGCGCGGAGCAGGTAGTGCCTCGGCGCGTCCGCCCAGTCCCGCAGGGGCTGCCCGCTCGCGGTTGCGAGCGCACCCCACCACGTCTGGGCCCGATTGGCGCCGTGGATCCGCAGCACCGAGGGCCAGATCCGCTCGATGTCCCCGGCCTCCGTCTCTCCACCCCATCCGGCGGCCCAGGCGGCGACGATCGGGCGCCACAGCGGTCCGCCCTCGAGCCGGGTGAAACCCCACGGGACGACGAGGACCTCCAGGGGGTGCGACCACATCGCGTCACCGACGTCGAAGACGCGCAGGTCGTCGCCGACGACGAGGACGTTGCCCGGGTGGAGGTCACCGTGCTGGAAGGAGGGGAGCAGCCCGTGCTCGGCGAGCTCGGCGACCGCGGCGACCAGCCCTGGCCGACCGTGCGCGAGGGTCTGCCGGTCGGCGTCGGTCAAGCGGCACGGGTGGTCCACCGGCAGCTCGTGGAGCTCGTCGACGAGCCGGTCGAAGCGTGCCACGACCGTCGGCAGGGACTGGTCGGGCAGCCCGGCGGCGCGCAGCCTGACGCCGTGGGAGGCGAGCCGGCGCTGCTGGGCGGCGGTCCGTCGGACGACCGCAGTCCAGTCCGCGGTAGTCGTGCCGCCCCGCTCCTGGAGCGTCTGCTCCCGCCCGCGGGTGAGCAGCCAACCCCGCCTGGCGTCGATCGCCAGCGGCTGGTCGACCTCGTGCGGCTCGATCTCGGCGAGCGCCGCGTGCACCGCCGGCTCGAAGGACATCGCCGGGCAGCTCGCCTTGAAGTACATCGGCCCCGCGTCGGTGCTCGCGACGAGCCCGGTCGACCACGGCCGGACCCGGCGCTGCTCGATCGACCTGACCTCCATCCCATGCTCGGCGAGCCGGTGCCGGATCCACCCCTTCGCCGCGGACAGCCACGAGTCCGAGGTGACCTGCTCGACGAAGTCCTGGCTCACCCGGACATCGTGGCAGCCCGGCGACGCCGCCAGGCGCGGTCGACGAGACCCGCGAGGACAGCACCGACGAGATACCACGGCAGGTCGGCCCAGCTGAAGGTCGAGCCGAGGATGAGGCGGAGCGCGGGCAGGCGCGCCGGCAGCCCGGTGAGCTGGGCCAGCTCGACGAGCACGCACAGCGCGGCGGTGACGACCGTGAGACCGGCCGGCGGGGCGCTCGGCCGGACGAGGGCCAGGACGAGATAGCCGGCGACGGCGTAGAGGATCGTGCCCGCGGCGTCGCTCCATGCCGGTCCGCGCCACACCTGGACGGCCAGGCCAGCGGCCACGGTCAGGGTGAGGGCGAGGAGGAGCAGGGGGCGGGGCACCGTGCCAGCGAAGCGCACCGTGCTGGGTGTGGCCTGCGGGTCAGGCCCGGCCCTCGGGCCGGTACGCCGCGAGCTTCTCGGCCATTTGTGCCCCGAGGGCCTGCAGCCCGCTCGCGGGACGGATCATCACCTCGAAGTCCGTGATCAGTCCGTCGTCGAAGGCGATGAGGTCGATGCCCTTGAGCTCGCGGTCGTCGACCCGGGCGGAGAACTCCAGACCGACCGAGCTGCCGTCCTCGGCGACCATCTCGCGGTGGTACCGGAAGTCCTCGAAGACCGTGATGACCGTGCTGAGGATGAGCTGCACCGCGGCGGCGCCCTCGTACGGCGTGTGCGCCATCGGTGAGCGGAAGACCGCGTCCGGGTGAAGGATCTGGGGCAGCTCGCTGAGGTCGAGCCTCGCGACGCCGGCGTGCCAGCGCTCGAGCGTGCGCTGTGCCGCCGGGTCGAGGGTCGGGTTGGTCGTCTGCACGTCTGGCTCCGCTCGTCGGTGGCGTCTGCTCGCACGGTAGCGACCTGCTCCACACCAGCGGTGACCGGGCCTTGGCGCAGGGACGTGCGCCCCCCGGACCGTACCGTCAGCAGCGGCCGCTGCCGGTGCCGTGCCGGGGCCCTCGATAATCGGGGTATGCGCGCCGTCGTCATCGAGCAGACCCAGGTCGTCCCCACCGTCGTCGATGTCCCGGACCCGGCATGCCCGGCGGGCGGAGTCGTCGTCGACGTCGCCGCGACCGGGGTCTGTCGGTCGGACTGGCACGCCTGGATGGGTCACGACCCGGTCGCCCTGCCGCACGTGCCGGGTCACGAGCTCGTCGGCACGGTGAGCGAGGTCGGCGAAGGGGTGACCCGCTGGCGGGTCGGCGACCGCGTCACCACCCCCTTCGTCTGCGGGTGCGGGGTCTGCGCGTGGTGCGTCGCGGGGGAGTCGCAGGTCTGCCCCGACCAGACGCAGCCGGGCTTCACGGGGTGGGGATCCTTCGCCGAGCGGGTCGCGCTCCACGCGGCCGACCACAACCTCGTCGCCGTCCCGGAGGCGATCGGCGACGTCGAGGCGGCGGCGCTGGGCTGCCGTTTCGCGACGGCGTACCGGGCCGTGGCCCAGCACGGGGGCGTGGGCGAAGGGGACTGGGTCGCCATCCACGGCGCCGGCGGGGTGGGGCTGTCGGCCCTGCTCGTCGCGAGGGCGCTCGGCGCCCGGGTCGTCGCCGTCGACGTCGCGCCGAGC
>JBHWMJ010000006.1:0-16039 GCA_043423105.1 Marihabitans sp. | reverse complement strand
GCGCTGGGGGCGCCGCCCCCGGACGACCCGTGGGCCCGCTTCGGCTGGCTCATGGGGGCGATCTGGCTCGTGTTCCTCGTCTTCCCGCTCGCCGGGGCGGCCGCCGCCGATCGCCCGGTGCCGGTGCGTGTCCTCGCGGTGGTCGGCATCCTGGTCTTCGGTGCGGTCTACCTGCACGCGATGTGGCGCGACGACCAGCCCGGGGCACACGACGGGTGGTGGTACCCGTGGGGCTACCTCGTCGCCCTCGTCGCGCTGGCGGTGGCCACGATCCCGGTCATCGGTCTCGGGGCCCTCGGCCTCGTCCCCTTCGTCCTCTCCCTCGCCGGCATCGCGCTGCCGGTCCGGCAGGCGCTCGCGGCGCTCGGTCTGGCGCTCGTGCTGCTCGTCGTGACGGCGTCGGTCTGGGGTCAGCTCGGGGACTGGTGGTTCTTCATCCTCATCTACCCGATGGTCACGCTGACCCTCGTGCTCATCCGGATCCTCGAGGGCGGGTCCAACCGCCAGCGTGAGGTGGCCCGCCAGCTCGAGATCAGCGAGGAGCGCGAGCGGGTCGCCCGGGACGTCCACGACGTGCTCGGGCACTCGCTCACCGTGGTCACGGTCAAGGCCGAGCTCGCCGAGCGGCTCGTCGACGTCGACCCCGAGCGGGCCAAGGTCGAGATCGCCGAGGTGCGCTCGATCACCCGAGAGGCGCTCGCGGAGATCAGGGCGACGGTCGCCGGTCTGCGGGTGGCCCGCCTCACCGACGAGCTCGAGGGTGCCCGCTCCGCCTTCGAGGACGCCGGCATCTCCATGACCGTGGAGGGAGACCCGCACGAGGTCGACCCGCGTCACCGGATCACCCTGGCCTGGGCGGTCCGTGAGCTCGCGACAAACGTGCTGCGCCACAGCGGTGCCACCCGCTGCGTCGTCGAGATCTCCGAGGACGGCGTCGTCGTCACCGACGACGGCCATGGACCGGGGGGCAGCCGCGAGGGGAACGGCCTGCGGGGCCTGCGGGAGCGGGTCGAGCCTGCGGGTGGCAGGGTGAGCGTCGAGCCGGCAGATCCGGGGACGAGGGTGGAGGTGCGGCTGTGACGATCAAGGTGCTGCTCGCCGACGACCAGGCGCTGGTCCGGGGGGCGCTCGCCGCCCTGCTCTCGCTGGAGCCGGACATCGAGGTCGTCGCCGAGGTCGGGCGCGGTGACGAGGTGCACGCCGCGGTCGAGTCCTCGGGCGCGGAGGTGGCGCTGCTCGACATCGAGATGCCGGGGATGACCGGCCTCGAGGTGGCCGCCGACCTCCGGGCGAAGGGGGTGGCCTGCCGGTCGCTCATCGTGACGACCTTCGGTCGCGCCGGCTACGTCCGGCGGGCGCTGGAGGCCGGGGCGAGCGGCTTCGTCGTCAAGGACACCCCGGCGACCGAGCTGGCCGAGGCGGTCCGGAGGGTCCACGCGGGGCTGCGGGTCATCGACCCGACCCTCGCCGCGGAGTCCCTCTACGAAGGGGTCAACCCGCTCACCCCGCGCGAGCAGGAGGTGCTGCGTGAGGCACTCACCGGGGCGCCCGTCGCGACGATCGCGGCGAAGGTCTACCTCTCGCCGGGGACCGTGCGCAACCACCTCTCCTCGGCGATCGGCAAGACCGGCACGAGCACCCGCGCAGAGGCAGCCCGGGCAGCCCAGGACAACGGCTGGCTCTGAGCCCCCTTCGAGCCCTTATCGTGGGGCACCATGACCGACCCCGCCGTCATGCCTGAGCCCACGCCGGACGAGGAGCTCCTCGAGGCCGCCGCCGAGACCGACCTCCTCGAGCACGACCCGAACGAGCCGAACTTCGCGCAGGTCCTCTACCCGGCCCGGCCCAAGGCGCTGCGGCCACGCGGTCGGCTTCGGCCCACCGGGGCACCGTCCGCCGCCGAGGTCCGCTCCGGCGAGCCCACAGGCGACAACGCCGTCTACGTCGAGTGGCTCAAGGGGCAGTCGATGCTCGCCGACGCCAAGGCCATCGCGAGCCACTTCTCCGGTGTCGGGTCGATGTGGCAGAACCCCTACGCCACCCCGGACCCGCGGCTGGCCGTGCGCACCGCCTCGGTGTGGTTCACCGCCTACCCCATCTCGATGATCACCGCACCCGGCCGCTCCTTCCTCGCGACGCTCGGCGACGACGAGCTGTGGCGGACCTTCGCCGAGATCGGGATCTCCGGCCTGCACACCGGCCCGGTCAAGGTCGCCGGCGGCATCGCAGGCTGGTCGATGACTCCGAGCATCGACGGGCACTTCGACCGGATCTCCACCCACATCGACGGCGCCTTCGGCACCGAGGACGAGTTCCGCCTCATGTGCTCCACCGCCGCCAGCTACGACGGCACCGTCATCGACGACATCGTCCCCGGCCACACCGGCAAGGGCGCCGACTTCCGGCTCGCTGAGCTCGGCGTCGAGGACTACCCCGGGATCTACCACATGGTCCTCATCGAGGAGGAGGACTGGGGCTTGCTGCCCGACGTCCCCGAGGGCCGCGACTCGGTCAACCTCGGCGAGGCCGCCGAGGCCGCCCTCGCCGAGGCCGGATACATCGTCGGGCGCCTGCAGCGCGTCATCTTCCACGTCCCCGGCGTCAAGGACACCAACTGGTCGGTCACTGCGCCGGCGACCGGCCCGGACGGGGTGACCCGGCGCTGGGTCTACCTCCACTACTTCAAGGAGGGGCAGCCGTCGATCAACTGGCTCGACCCGACCTTCGCCGGCATGCGGATGGTCATCGGCGACGCCCTGCACAGCCTCGGCGATCTCGGCTCCGGTGGCCTGCGCCTCGACGCCAACGGCTTCCTCGGCGTCGAGAAGTCCGCGGAGGACTCGCCCGCCTGGTCCGAGGGGCACCCGCTCTCGGAGGCGGCCAACCACCTCATCGGGTCGATGGTCCGCAAGGTCGGTGGCTTCACCTTCCAGGAGCTCAACCTCTCGATCGACGACATCGCGACGACCTCCCAGGCCGGCGCCGACCTCTCCTACGACTTCGTCAACCGGCCCGCGTATCACCACGCGCTCGCGACCGGCGACACGGAGTTCCTGCGGCTGACGATGCGCGAGGCCATGGCCCGCGGCGTCGAGGCCGTCAGCCTCGTCCACGCCCTGCAGAACCACGACGAGATGACGTACGAGCTCGTCCATTTCGCGAGCGAGCACGCCGCCGAGGAGTTCGTCTTCCGCGGCGAGGAGATCACCGGCGAGCTGCTCGCTGCGACGATCCGCGGCGAGCTCATCGACCGGCTCACCGGCGAGGCCGCCCCGTACAACCACGTCTTCACGACGAACGGGATCGCCAGCACCACGGCGTCGATCATCGCGGCCTCGCTCGGCATCAGCGACCTCGACACGATCGGGGAGGAGGAGGTCGCCCGGATCCGGCAGGCCCACCTGCTGCTCGCGATGTACAACGCGCTCCAGCCCGGCGTCTTCGCCCTCTCCGGGTGGGACCTCGTCGGCGCCCTGCCGCTGCCTGCCGACCACCCGAAGGTCGAGCCGCTGCTCGACGGCGGCGACACCCGCTGGGTGCACCGCGGCGCCTACGACCTGCTCGGCGCCGACCCGTCGGCGGAGGGGTCGGGAGCGGGCATGCCCCGCGCCCGGGCGCTCTACGGGAGCCTGCCGGAGCAGCTCGCCGACGACTCCTCCTTCGCCCGGCAACTCAAGGACATCCTCCACCTGCGGGGGTACTTCCAGATCGCGACGACCCGTCAGATCGACATCCCCGACGTCTCGCACCCCGCGATGCTGGTCATGGTGAGCGAGTACGAGGGCATCGAGGGGCAGATGCAGGTGACCGTGCTGAACTTCGCCGCCGAGCCCATCTCCGGCACGGTCATCAGCGGACACCTCGAGCCCGGGGCCCGGCTCATGGACATGGGCGACGGCTCCCGCTTCGGCGAGGTCGACCAGCTCCACGGCTTCCACGTGGAGCTCGGCGCCCACGCCGGGCTCGCCTTGCTCGTCAAGGCCCCCAAGGACCGCTGATCCCGCCCACCCACATCAGGATGGGGGAGTCTGCGCAGGTCAGGCGAGGTCCGGGCGGGCTAGCGTCGGCCCCATGACCCACGACCCGAACCGCCCGCGCGTCCAGATCCGCCCCCTGGGCGGGGCCCCGGGGTGCCTCGCGATGATCCTCTTCTCGATCATCGCCAGCGTCGTCCTCACCGTCCTGCTCAACGTGCTGCTCTGACATCGAGGGGTCGGGATCTCACCGTGGCCTCATGAGAGAGCGGCACCATGGCAGTCATGACACGCAAGCTGACCATCACCGCCGCCATCGCCGCACTGCCCCTCGCCCTCGCCGCCTGCGGCGGTGACTCCGAGGAGGAGCAGCAGTCGCCGGAGACCTCGCAGACCCAGGACTCGGGGGACAACACCGACGACGATGACAATGACGGCGACCAGGACGACGACGGCACCGACGACGACCAGGACGACGACAGCTGACGTCGCCCCCCTTCGCTCCTGCCGGCCCGTTCCGCTCACGGCGAACACATCGACGGGCCGGGAGTAGGCGAGCCCTCCTCGGCGTTAGGGTCAACGACAAGTCACATCGATGACCCCGAGCACGGAGAGCGAGCGAGCGTGAGCAACGACCAGATCGTCGCGGCCGGCCCCCAGGGCGGCATGGGCCTCGACGACCACATCTACCAGCGGCTCCTCAAGGAGCGCATCATCTTCCTCGGCTCCGACGTGCGCGACGACAACGCGAACGCGATCGCGGCCCAGATGCTCCTCCTGGCCGCCGAGGACCCCGAGAAGGACATCTGGCTCTACATCAACAGCCCCGGCGGCTCGATCTCGGCCGGCATGGCGATCTTCGACACGATGAAGTGGATCCCCAACGACGTCGCCACCGTGGCGATGGGCCTCGCGGCCTCGATGGGCCAGTTCCTCCTGTCCGCCGGCACCCCGGGCAAGCGCTACGCCACGCCGCACGCGCGTGTCATGATGCACCAGCCCTCGGGCGGCATCGGCGGTACCGCCTCGGACATCAAGATCCAGGCCGAGCAGATGCTCTTCGTCAAGAAGCAGATGGCCGAGCTCATCGCGCAGCACACCGGCCAGACCGTCGAGCAGATCGAGGCCGACTCCGACCGCGACCGGTGGTTCTCCGCCGAGGAGGCCAAGGAGTACGGCTTCATCGACCACGTCTTCGAGAGCGCGGCGCAGGCCGGCCCGGGTGCTGACAACCCGATGGCCGACTGATCGCGGCGAGAGACCAGGAGAACACCGATGCAGTTCAACCCCCAGGCCCGCCTGCACGTCCCCGGCACGACCGGTGACGCCGCGGCACCCCTTCGCCCCCAGCCGTCGAGCCGCTACATCCTGCCGAACTTCGAGGAGCGCACCTCGTACGGCATGAAGCGGATGGACCCGTACACCAAGCTCTTCGAGGACCGGATCATCTTCCTCGGCGTGCAGGTCGACGACGCCAGCGCGGACGACATCATCGCCCAGCTGCTCGTCCTCGAGTCGATGGAGCCCGAGCGCGACATCCTCATGTACATCAACAGCCCCGGCGGCTCGTTCACCGCGATGACGGCGATCTACGACACGATGCAGTACATCCGCCCGGACATCCAGACCTTCGTCATCGGTCAGGCCGCCTCGGCCGCCGCGGTGCTCCTCGCCGCCGGCGCCCCCGGCAAGCGCTTCGCCCTGCCGAACAGCCGCATCCTCATCCACCAGCCGGCGCTCGCCGGCGGTGAGTACGGCCAGGCGTCCGACATCGAGATCCAGGCCAACGAGGTGCTCCGGATGCGCGAGTGGCTCGAGGAGACCTGGGCCAAGCACTCCGGCAAGTCGCCCGAGGAGGTCCGCAAGGACATCGAGCGCGACAAGATCCTCGGCGCCCAGGAGGCCCTCGAGTACGGCCTCATCGACCAGGTGCTCAGCCCCCGCAAGGCCTCGCTCGAGAGCTGACCCGGACCCGGTCCACGACACCTGGAACCACACTCACGCAGCGCGCGTCTCACCCCCCCATGAGACGCGCGCTGCTGGTTGTCCCGACCATCGTGGTCCTCGGTTCGCTGCCGGTCACCGCGGCCACCGCCCTCACCCCGTGCGAGGTGCGGTGCGCCTGCGCCCGGCTGACACCGCAGGAGCAGGTCGACCGGGCCGACGTCGTGGCGCTGGGCCGGGTGACGAGGGGCCTGCAGCGCGGGTGACGCGCCGAGCGCACCTGCGTTGCGCTGTCAGCGGACAGGCGCGACGCGCCGCCCCGCTGAGGTGTCCAATGGAGGCAGTGGCGAGGTCGTCCGGGTACCGTCGAGACCATCGCCCAGGCGCGCGGGAGCGCACAGAGACGACGGGGCGCAGCGAGCGAAGGGACACGGACGTGGCACGAGTCGGCGAGAGCGGAGACCTGCTCAAGTGCTCCTTCTGCGGCAAGTCCCAGAAGCAGGTCAAGAAGCTCATCGCCGGGCCGGGTGTCTACATCTGCGACGAGTGCATCGACCTGTGCAACGAGATCATCGAGGAGGAGCTCTCCGAGGGCACGAGCCTCGGCCTCGACGAGCTGCCCAAGCCCCGCGAGATCTTCGACTTCCTCCAGAAGTTCATCGTTGGCCAGGACAACGCCAAGAAGGCGCTCGCGGTCGCGGTCTACAACCACTACAAGCGAGTCCAGGTCCAGGAGGGCTCGGGTGGCGGCGCGGCCAAGCGCGACGAGGAGCAGGTCGACATCTCGAAGTCGAACATCCTGCTCATCGGCCCGACCGGCTGCGGCAAGACCTACCTCGCCCAGACGCTTGCCAAGATGCTCGACGTCCCCTTCGCCATCGCCGACGCGACGGCCCTGACCGAGGCCGGCTACGTCGGCGAGGACGTCGAGAACATCCTCCTCAAGCTCATCCAGGCCGCGGACTACGACGTCAAGAAGGCCGAGCAGGGGATCATCTACATCGACGAGGTCGACAAGATCGCCCGCAAGGCCGAGAACCCCTCGATCACCCGTGACGTCTCGGGCGAAGGGGTCCAGCAGGCGCTGCTGAAGATCCTCGAGGGCACGACGGCCTCGGTGCCCCCGCAGGGCGGGCGCAAGCACCCCCACCAGGAGTTCATCCAGATCGACACGACGAACGTCCTCTTCATCGTCGGGGGAGCCTTCGCCGGGCTGGAGAAGATCATCGAGTCGCGCAGCGGCAAGAAGGGCCTGGGTTTCGGCTCCGAGCTGCACACCCCCACCGACCTCGCCGACTCGATCGTCGACGTCATGCCCGAGGACCTCATGAAGTTCGGGCTCATCCCCGAGTTCATCGGCCGCGTGCCGATCATCACGACGGTTGCCCCGCTCGACCGCGACGCGCTCGTGCAGATCCTCACCGAGCCCCGCAACGCGCTCGTCAAGCAGTACCGCAAGATGTTCGAGCTCGACGGGGTCGAGCTGGAGTTCACCGACGAGGCGGTCGAGGCGATCGCCGAGCAGGCGCTGGCTCGAGGCACCGGCGCTCGCGGTCTGCGGGCGATCATGGAGGAGGTGCTCCTCCCGGTGATGTTCGACGTCCCGAGCGACGAGGCCATCAAGCGGGTCGTCGTCACCGACGAGACCGTGCGGCACAACGTCCTCCCGACGATCGTGCGCCACGAGGAGAGCGCCAAGCGCAAGCCGAAGCAGAAGCGCTCAGCCTGACCTGCACCGATGACCGCCCCGCACCCGGAGGCGCTCGCCGAGCTCGCCGCGCTCCTGCCATCCGGGGTCCTCGCGTCCGCGCCCGAGGCGCTCGAGAAGTACCGCTACGACGGCTCGCAGGAGCTCGCTGCCGAGCTGCCCGCGGCGTGCGTGCGCGCCGAGAGCGCCGAGGACGTCGTCGTCACGCTGCGCTGGGCGTCGAAGCACGGGGTCGCGGTGGTTCCCCGCGGCGCCGGGACAGGCCTCTCCGGCGGTGCCTCCGGCCGCCGTGAGGCGATCACACTGACGACCGAGCGGATGCGGGGGATCGTCATCGACGCCTCGACCCGCACCGCCCGGGTCGAGGCGGGCACGCTCAACGCCGAGGTCAAGGGGGCCGCCGCCGAGCACGGCCTCTGGTACCCGCCCGACCCGAGCTCCTTCGAGACCTGCTCGATCGGCGGCAACATCGCGACGAACGCCGGGGGGCTGTGCTGCGTCAAGTACGGCGTCACCGCCGACTACGTCATGGGCCTCGAGGTGGTCCTCGCCGACGGCACCCTCGTCACGCTCGGCGGTCCCCAGATCAAGGACGTCGCCGGGCTGCCGCTGCTGCCCCTCTTCGTCGGCAGCGAGGGCACGCTCGGCGTCATCACGGCGGCGACGCTCCGGCTCGTCCCTGCCCCGGCACCGGCGGCGACGCTCGTCGCGACCTTCCCGACGGTCCGGGCAGCGGCCGACGCGGTCGTGGGCATCGGCGGCAGGGTCAGTGCGTCGATGGTCGAGCTGCTCGACCATGCCTCGATCAACGCGGTGGAGGACTACGCGCCGATGGGGCTGGACCGGTCCGCCGGGGCGCTGCTGCTCTGCCGCTCCGACGCCCCGGACGCGCTCCGTAACGCGGAGATCGCGACGATGGAGACGGCCTGCCTGGCGGCCGGCGCGAGCGAGGTCTTCAGCACGGACGACCCCGACGAGGGCGAGATGTTCATGCAGGCCCGACGTCTCGCGCTGCCGGCCCTGGAGCAGAAGGGCCGGGTGCTCCTCGAGGACGTCGGCGCCGCCGTGCCGCTCCTGCCCGAGCTGCTCGCCAGGATCGAGGCGGTCGCGCAGGCGCGGGGCGTCGCGATCCCCGTCGTCGCGCACGCCGGTGACGGCAACACCCACCCGATCATCGTCGTCGACGCCGCCGACCCCGACGGCGCGGCCAAGGCGCAGGCGGCCTTCGAGGACATCCTGGCGGTGGCCGTCGAGATCGGCGGCACGATCACCGGTGAGCACGGGGTGGGCCGCCTCAAGCGCGACGCCCTGCCGGCGCAGCTCGGCCCCGAGGTCATGGCGCTCACCCGGCGCGTCAAGGACGCGCTCGACCCGCAGGGCATCCTCAACCCCGGCGTCCTCCTCTGACCGTGTGCCCACCCGCCCTCCAGGGGTAGCGGCGCCGAAGGGATGAGGGTTGGATGGGTGGGGTGAGCCCGCCCTTCCGCCTCGTCGCCGGCGCACCCGCGCCGTTGCAGCAGAGCTCGGTGACGTGCGGTGCCGCCTGCCTGACGGTCGCCCGGATGCTCGTGGACGACCCCTTCGCCCGGTGGGTCCGCGACGGCACCGGCCACCCGGTGCTCGGGGCCGAGGGGGAGAGCCCGGCCGAGCGCTTCGCCAGCTACGAGCGCACCGTCCACCGCCGGACCAACGGGCTCACGGTCGGCCGCACGGGGATACGGCCACCGTGGCCCCGTGCGCTCGGGACCCCGCCGTGGGGTGCCCGCGCCGAGCTCGAGAGCGGCGCCTCGAGGCTCGGCACCCGCTACGGCTACCAGTCGCTGCGCCACCTGGACGGCGAGTCCCGCCTCGCCGCCTACGACCGCCTCGTCGACCGGGTGGACCACGGCGAGCCCGCGCTGCTCTACGTCGGCAACCGCTCCTTGCCACGCCACGTGACGCTCGTCCTCCCCGGCGACGGGGACCGGGTGCTCGACATCTACGACCCCGGCAGCGGGACCGTCCGGGTCGCCGACCGCGAGGCGGTCGCGGTGGGGCGTCTTGCGCTGTCCGGCTGGCAGGAGCCGTGGCTCCTTGTCCAGCCCACCGGTCACCGTCGCGTGAGGTCACGGGTCGCGGCCCTCGAGGCGCTTCACCTGCCCCGCCTGGCGCCGGACCCCACTCCCGAGCTGCAGCGCGGCCGTTGAGCGAGGCCCCAGCCGTCAGCCCCAGAGGCCGGCGGCGAGGTCGAGCGTCGGGGGCAGGAGCAGGAGCATCCCGAGCGACCACACGAGGTGGGTGACGACGGGCGCGACGATGCCGCCGGTCACCTCACGCTGCCGGCCGGTCGCAAGGCCGAGGAGCAGCCCGGCGAGGACGAGCAGCGGCACCCCGCCGACGACCGTCACGGCGGCGTAGATCCCGGTCGTCACGAGGACGGCGTGGCGCCGCACGACCTCGAAGAGCGCGCCGCGGAAGAAGATCTCCTCAGCGAGCCCGTTGACCGCGGTGACGAGGAAGACGAGGGGCAGCGAGCCCGCCGCGGCGTGCGCGAGCAGCCCCTCGACCGGACGCAGGAGCACCGGGATGCCGGCGATGACGAATGCCCCGACGACGAAGAGGCCGAGCAGCAGGCCGCCCAGAGCCAGGCCCTGCCGGACCGCGCGTCCGCCCCCTTCGCCGAGGATCGAGGCTCGGACCGACCCGGCCAGCGCCGCCCCGCCGAGCCACACCACGGCCATCGCCAGGGTGCCCCAGTAGAAGAGCGGGTCGCCGGGCTCGATCCGCAGCGCCCACGCCGTGACGACCGCGCCGAGGACGACGGTCGCGGCGAGGACGACGCGCTGCCGTTGCCCCTCGACGGTCGCGGGGTGGGCGCTCACCGTGCCTCAGGCCTGCTTCGGCGGCTTGACGAAGGGGATGAGCTCGACGTCGCGCAGCTCCACCCCGTCGCCCTCGGCGTAGTCAAGCGTGCCGGTGAGCCGGCCGGCGGCCCGGAGGTCGGCCTCGCCCTGGCGGACGCGGTCGGCCGTCGCGGCAGGCACGACGAGGGTGGCCGAGGTGATCTCGGAGCGCATGCCCACCTTCGCGTCGGACTTGGCCTTGCGGACCTGGCTCAGCGCTGCCCCGACGGCTGTGAGCACCTCGGGGTCACCCGCCTCGGCCAGCGCCAGCTCCTCGGCCCTCGGCCAGCTGGCGAGGTGGACCGAGCCCTCCTGCCACCACGACCAGACCTCCTCCGTCGCGTAGGGGAGGAAGGGCGCGAGCAGCCGCAGCAGCACCGACAGGGCCAGCCGCAGCGCGGCGCGTGCGGAGGCGTCGCCGGCGTGGGCGCGGTCCTTGACGAGCTCGATGTAGTCGTCGCAGAAGGTCCAGAAGAAGGTCTCGGTGAGGTCGAGCGAGCGGGTGTAGTCCCACGCCTCGAAGCTCGCCGTGGCGTCCTTGACGACCCGCTCCAGCGCGGCGAGCATCGCCCGGTCGAGCGGGTTCGTCACGACCGAGGCGAGGCCCGTCGAGGCTCCTTCGTCGCGTCTCAGGACACCGCCATGGCGCGGCTCGAGGTCGGGCTCGCCGAAGCCGAGGGCGAACTTGCTCGCGTTGAGCAGCTTGATCGCCAGGCGGCGCCCGACCTTCATCTGCCCGGTGTCGTAGGCGGCGTCGGTGCCGAGGCGGCCGCTCGCCGCCCAGTAGCGCACCGCGTCGGCGGAGTGCTCCTTGACGACGTCCTCAGGGGTGACGACGTTGCCCTTCGACTTGCTCATCTTCTTGCGGTCCGGGTCGAGGATCCAGCCGGAGATCGCGGCGTTGGTCCAGGGTGCGCTGCCGTGCTCGAAGTGGGAGCGCACGACCGTCGCGAAGAGCCAGGTGCGGATGATGTCGTGGGCCTGCGGGCGCACGTCCATGGGGAAGACCTGGTCCCACAGCCCGTCGCCGTCGCCCCGGGTGCTGCCGAGCCAGTCGCCCGCGATCTGCGGGGTGAGCGAGGAGGTCGCCCAGGTGTCCATGACGTCGGGGTCGCCGACGAATCCGCCGGGCACGCCGCGCTGCGACTCCTCGTAGCCGGCGGGCACGTCGGAGGCCGGGTCGACCGGCAGGTCCGTCTCGGCGGGCACGATCGGGTCGTCGTAGTCGGGCTGGCCGTCGGCGTCGAGGCGGTACCAGACGGGGATCGCGACGCCGAAGAAGCGCTGGCGGGAGATGAGCCAGTCGCCGTTGAGCCCGGCCACCCAGTTCTTGTAGCGCGCGCGCATGAAGTCGGGGTGGAAGGCGATCTCGTCGCCGCGGGCCTGGAGCGCCTCGTTGAGGTCGGCCTCGCGCCCGCCGTTGCGGATGTACCACTGGCGGGAGGTGACGATCTCGAGCGGCTTCTCGCCGCGCTCGTAGAAGTTCGCCTTGCGCTGGGTCTTCTGCGGCTCGCCGTCCATGTCGCCGGACTCGGCGAGGGCCGCCACGACGGCCTCGCGGGCGGAGTGGACGGTCTTGGTGGCCATCTCCGCGAAGACCGCGCGGCCCCCTTCGTCCTCGATCCAGTCAGGGGTCTCCGCGGCGATCCGGCCGGCCCGGGTCACCACCGAGCGGGTCGGCAGCCGCAGCTCGCGCCACCAGATGACGTCGGTGAGGTCGCCGAAGGTGCAGCACATCGCGATGCCGGCGCCCTTGTCCATCTCGGCGGCGGAGTGCGCGACGACGGGCACCTCGACCCCGAAGAGGGGAGAGGTGACGGTCGTGCCGAAGAGCGGCTGGTAGCGCTCGTCGTCGGGGTGCGCGATGAGCGCGACGCACGCGGGCAGCAGCTCGGGCCGGGTGGTCTCGATGTAGACCGGCTCACCGTCCGGGCGGTGGAAGGCCACACGGTGGTACGCGCCGGGGTAGTCGCGAGCCTCGAGCTCGGCCTGCGCCACAGCCGTCTGGAAGGTGACGTCCCACAGCCCGGGCGCTTCGGCCGTGTAGGCCTCGCCGCGGGCCAGGTTGCGCAGGAAGGCCTGCTGGGCGGTGGCCCGCGAGTGGTCGTCGATGGTCCGGTAGCTGATGTCCCAGTCGAGGGAGAAGCCGAGCCGGCGGAAGAGGGACTCGAACGCCTCCTCGTCCCTGACGGTGAGCTCGTCGCACAGCTCGATGAAGTTCTGCCGGCTGATCGCGACCTGGTCGGCAGCCTTGATGCTCTTGCTGTCGCCGGCGAAGGGGGGCACGAAGCCCGCCTCGTAGTGGAGGGTCGCGTCGCCGCGCACGCCGTAGTAGTTCTGGACGCGCTTCTCGGTCGGCAGGCCGTTGTCGTCCCAGCCGATGGGGTAGAAGACGTTGAAGCCCTGCATCCGCTTGTACCGGGCCATGCAGTCGGTGTGGGTGTAGCTGAAGACGTGGCCCATGTGCAGCGACCCGGAGGCGGTCGGCGGCGGGGTGTCGATGGAGAAGACCCGCTCGCGCACGGCCCGCTCACCGGTGCGCTCGTAGGCGTAGGTCCGCTGCTCGCGCCATACCTGGCCCCACTTGTCCTCGAGCCCGTCCAGGGAGGGGCGATCGGGGATCGACGAAGTGGTGAGGGGGGCGTTGGTCATGGGCCCGATCTTCCCATCACACCTGCGCGCGCGCCCAATCGCCGGCCGCGACCTGGGACGGCTGCGCGACTAGGCTGGCGGGCATGACGCAGTCCCGCTTCGAGGTCGAGCCGACCTATCGCACGATCATCGCGGTCGCCCGCCCGGCCTTCGCCGCCATGGGCTACAAGTTCACCTTCACCGGGCGTCACCACGTGCCACGATGGGGCGGCGCCGTCATGGCGGTCAACCACACCGCGTACCCGGACTTCCTCTTCGCGGGCATGGCCGCCCGCCGGCGGCACCGGTTCGTCCGTTTCATGGCGAAGAAGTCGATCTGGGCCAACTCCAAGACCGGGCCGATCATGCGAGGCTGCAAGCACATCCCCGTCGACCGGCACGCGGGCGCCGAGTCCTACCGGTTGGCTGTGCAGGCGCTCAAGGACGGGGAGATCGTCGGGGTGTACCCCGAGGCGACGATGTCGCGCAGCTTCGAGATCAAGGAGCTGAAGAAGGGTGCCGCGCGGATGGCTCAGGAGGCCGGCGTGCCGATCCTGCCGACGATCGTCTGGGGTGCGCACCGGATCTGGACCAAGGACGTGCCGAAGAACATCGGCCGGACGAAGACCCCGATCCACGTCACCGTCGGTGAGCCGATCCACGTCGGCCCCGACGACGACATCACGGCCAAGACCGAGGAGCTGCGCGAGGTGATGAAGCGTCTCCTCGACGAGACGATCGCCACCTACCCGAAGCTCGAGGGCGCCGACCTGCGCTTCCTCCCGGCGCGTCTGGGCGGCACGGCCCCGACGTACGAGGAGGCGTACGAGAAGGACCACAAGGACATGACCCGCAAGCGGGACGAGTTCACCGGCTGACTAGACCGCGCAGCCCAGGTGGGCAAGGGCCTGGCGCAGCAGCACACCGTGGCCGCCGGACATGTCGGCGAGCAGCTCGGGGCTGCACGCCTCGTCGGGGGTGAGCCAGGCGAGGTCGAGCGCGTCCTGCTGGGGTGCGCAGTCCCCGGTCACGGGGACGACGTAGACCATCGCCACGGCGTGCTGGCGCGGGTCGTGGAAGGGCGTGACCCCCGGCGTGGGGAAGAACTCCGCGACGGTCAGCGGCTGCGGGCTCGCCGGGACGGCGGGCAGCGCCATCGGGCCGAGGTCCTTCTCGAGGTGGCGGACGAGCGCGTCGCGGATCTGCTCATGGTAGAGCACGCGACCGGCGACGAGCTCACGCTCCATGTGCCCGCGGTCTGAGGCACGGAGGAGCAGCCCGACGGAGTGCACCGAGCCGTTGCCGTCGACCCGGACGGGGACGGCGACGACGTAGAGCATCGGCACCCGACCGCGCACGTCGTCGAGGTCGGCACGGCTCAGCCAGGCACCCTGGGTCTCCACGTCGTTGGCCATGGCCCGATCCTGCCAGAGCGCAGGCTCACCGCTCGGGCACGGCCTCCTCGAAGCGCACCTGCGCGTCGAAGGCTGCCTTGCGCGAGGCCCGCCGCAGCGCCCCGAGCACGGCTCGCCCGGTGAGGCCGATGAGCACGATGTTCGTCAGCGCCCGCCCGAGGTCCCAGCCGAGCGAGGTCGAGACGGAGAAGACGAAGAAGCGCTGGAGGTTCTCCAGCACGGGCGCCCCGGGCGCGAAGGAGATCGAGCTCTCGCCCTGGATGGTGAAGGGCCAGAAGGAGAAGTTCAGCGCGACCCCGTAGAGCAGCGCCGAGACCGCGCCGTAGGCGGCGAGCAGGACGATCTCGGCCCGCCCCTTCGCCGGGGGGAGCAGGCCCGCGCCGAGTCCGACCCACGCCGCGCCGAGCATCTGGAAGGGCAGCCAGGGGCCGACGCCCGCGGTGAGCAGCGCCGAGGCGAAGAGCGTCGTGATGCCGAGGATGAAGCCGAAGCCCGCGCCGAAAACCCGGCCGGCGAGCACGAGCATGAAGAAGACCGTCTCGATCCCTCCGGTGCCGGCGCCCATGGGGCGCAGCACCGCTCCGACCGCGGAGAGCACGCCGAGCATCGCCACGGCCTTGACGTCGAGCCCGCCCTCGGAGACCTCGGCGAGCACGACGCCGAGGACGAGCGGCAGGAGCAGCGCGAAGATCAGCGGGGCGTCGCCGTTGTGCGCGACGGCGGCGTCGGGAGCGACGATGAGCGGCCAGCCGAAGGCGATGACGCCGATGACGGAGGTCAGCGCGATCGCCGCGGCCGACCGGGGCCGCAGCCGCACCACCCGCGTCTGCCCGCTCACGAGCGGCCTCCGGCCCCGTGCAGCGCGGCGCGCACCTCGTCGACGGTGAGCCAACGCTGCGGCGCCATGATCTTCGTGACCTGGGGGGCGAAGGCGGGGGAGGAGACGACGACCTCGCTCGTCGGCCCGTCGGCGACGACCTCGCCCTCGGCCATGACGACGACCCGGGCCGCGGTCTCGGCGACGAACTCGACGTCGTGCGTCGAGAGCAGCACCGTGCGGCCCTGCCGGGCGAGGTCGTGGACGATGTCGCGCAGCGCCGCCTTGGCGGTGTAGTCGAGGCCGCGCGTGGGCTCGTCGAGGAGGATGACCGGCGGCTGAGCGGTGAGCTGGATCGCGAGCACGAGCGAGAGCCGCTGCCCCTCGGAGAGGTCCCGTGGGTGCCGGTCGCCGGGGATGCCGGGGGCGAGGCGACCGAGGAGCGCGGCGCACGTGCCCGGGGCCGAGCCGGACTCGGCGTCGGCCTGCTCGCACTCGGCGGCCACCGTGTCGAGGTAGAGCAGGTCGCTCGCGGTCTGCGGGACCATCCCGACGAGGGTGCGCCGCTCGGCGGCCGGCAGGCTGGCCGGGTCGACGGCCTCCCCGCCGTCCGCGCGATGCACCCGGACCACCCCTTCGACCCGCGTCCCGGAACCCTGGAGGGACGT
>JBHWMJ010000324.1:0-11864 GCA_043423105.1 Marihabitans sp. | reverse complement strand
TCTCTCTCGCCGAGGCGCCGGCCCGGCAGGTGGTGCGCGACCGGGCCCGGCAGGTCTGGTCGCCCCCGGTCCGAACTCCCGCGCCCACCAAGCCGGTCAACCCTGCTCCCGTGCCGCCGTACCAGGGACGGCACGCCCAGCGTCGTGGCGGTTTGCGTGGATGGGGAGACCGCACGCTCGACACCGCCGTCCGCGGCACTCGCAGCGGTGTGCTGAAGGCCCGTCGGAAGGCCACCCGAGTCGCGAGTGACCAGAGCGGGCTGACCCTGGCGCGGGAGATCCGGGCGGACTGGGCGGCCGTCGCCGGTGGGCGGCCCGCCGGTCGTGTCGTCGTCGGCGCCACCAGCGCCGGACGCGTCGGCTACCACGTGGATGAGCAGCGGACCCAGAGCGAGGAGGCGCGATCCAGACTGGCCCAGGCCAGGTCCCGCATGGCTGAGGCCAGGTCGCGCGAGGAGGGCTGAGCACAGCCGCCGACGTATCCTGGCGCGCATGCCCGCCCCGCTCCGTGACCCCGTGCCGGCGGAGCGGCTCAACTACCCCGAGCAGCTGCCCGTCGTCGCGGTCAAGGACGAGATCGCCGCGGCGATCCGCGACCACCAGGTCGTCGTCATCGCGGGCGAGACCGGGTCTGGTAAGACCACCCAGCTCCCGAAGATCGCCCTGGAGATCGGCCGCGGCCTCACCGGGCAGATCGGGCACACCCAGCCCCGGCGGATCGCTGCCCGGAGCGTCGCCGAGCGCATCGCCGAGGAGATGCAGGTCGAGCTCGGTGACCTCGTCGGCTACCAGGTCCGCTTCGCCGACCACAGCAGCGTTGCGACCGCGGTCAAGGTGATGACCGACGGCATCCTCCTCAACGAGATGCAGCGCGACCGCGAGCTCCGGCGCTACGACACCCTGATCATCGACGAGGCGCACGAGCGCAGCCTCAACATCGACTTCATCCTCGTCTACCTCAAGCAGCTCCTCCCGCGACGCCCCGACCTCAAGGTCATCATCACCTCGGCGACGATCGACCCCGACCGCTTCGCCCGGCACTTCGCCGGCGCAGACGGCACGCCGGCGCCGGTCATCGAGGTCTCCGGCCGCACCTACCCCGTCGAGGTCCGCTACCGCCCCCTCGTCGCCGACGACCGCGACGACGACGAGGACGTCGACCAGGTCACCGGCATCTGCCGCGCCGTCGAGGAGCTGTGGACCGAACCAGATCCCGGCGGAGCACGCGACATCTTGGTCTTCCTCTCAGGCGAGCGCGAGATCCGAGACGCCGCCGACGCACTCGCCGGTATGGCGCTGCCCAGCACCGAGATCCTCCCGCTCTACGCACGCCTCTCTGCGGCCGAGCAGCACCGCGTCTTCGCCCGCAGCAGCGGGCGCCGGATCGTCCTCGCGACGAACGTCGCCGAGACCTCTCTGACCGTCCCGGGCATCCGCTACGTCATCGACACCGGCACCGCCCGCATCTCCCGCTTCAGCCAGCGCACGAAGGTCCAGCGGCTGCCGATCGAGCCGATCAGCCAGGCCAGCGCCGCGCAGCGCGCCGGTCGCTGCGGGCGCCTGTCCGACGGCGTCTGCATCCGTCTCTACTCGGAGGAGGACCACGACTCCCGCCCCGAGTTCACCGACCCCGAGATCCTGCGTACCTCGCTGGCCAGCGTCATCCTGCAGATGACCTCCCTCGGCCTCGGCGACGTGAGCCGCTTCCCCTTCGTCGAGCCGCCGGACTCCCGTCAGGTGAGCGACGGCGTCCGCCTCCTCGAAGAGCTCCAGGCCGTCCAGCCCGAGCGCCGTGGGGCGAAGGGGGAGGCCCGCCGGCTCACACCCGTCGGCCGCTCACTGGCAAGGCTGCCCGTCGACCCCCGCTTGGGCCGCATGCTCATCGAGGCCGACCGGCTGGGGTGCCTCACCGAGGTCCTCGTCATCGTCGCCGCCCTCTCGATCCAGGACCCGCGCGAGCGCCCGGCGGACAAGCAGGCCCAGGCCGACCAGCAGCACGCCCGGTTCCGCCACGAGAGCTCCGACTTCGCGAGCTGGTGGCGGCTGTGGACCTACCTCAAGGACCAGCAGAAGTCCTTGTCCTCCAGCGCTTTTCGCCGCATGTGCAAGCGCGAGTACCTCCACTACCTGCGGATCCGCGAGTGGCAGGACGTCCACGCTCAGCTGCGCCGGGCCGCGCAGGAGCGACGTCTCGACACCCGCTCACGCACCGCCGCGCGCGACGTGGAGCCGGACTGGGACACGGTCCACCAGGCGCTGCTCGCCGGCCTGCTCAGCCATGTCGGGGTCCGCGACGAGGAGAAGCGTGACTACCTCGGCGCCCGCGGCGCCCGCTTCTCGATCCAGCCCGGGTCGAGCCTCTTCAAGCGCCAGCCGCAGGTCGTCATGGCCGGCGAGCTCGTCGAGACCACCCGGCTGTGGGCGCGGAGCAACGCGGCGATCGACCCGGCCTGGGCCGAGCGGCTCGGCGCTCATCTCGTCAAGCGCAGCTACTCCGAGCCGCGGTGGAGCAAGAAGCAGGCCAGCGCGATCGCCACCGAGCGGGTCACCCTCTACGGCGTCCCGCTCGTCGTCGGACGCACGGTGCAGCTCTCGCGGGTCGACCCCGTGCTCGCCCGCGAGCTCTTCATCCGTCAGGGCATCGTCGAGGGGGAGTGGGAGACCCGGCACGAGGTCTTCCGCGACAACGCGCGCCGGATCGCCCAGGTGGCCGAGCTCGAGGCGCGCACCCGGCGACACGACATCGCCGCCGACGAGGAGGACCTCGTCGCCTTCTACGACGCGCGGATCCCCGCGGAGGTTGTCTCCGGCCGTCACTTCGACCGCTGGTGGAAGGAGGCCCGGCGCGAGAGCCCGGACCTGCTCACTCTCACCGACGAGCACCTGCTGCGCGACGAAGCCGCCGACGTCGACGACACCGACTACCCGACGCGCTGGAGCGCGGGCGGTCACGACCTGCGGCTGACCTACCAGTTCGAGCCGGGCACGGACGCCGACGGCGTGACCGTCCACCTCCCCGTGCACCTGCTCAACCAGATCGACGGCCGCGGCTTCGACTGGCAGGTGCCCGGCCTGCGCGAGGAGCTCGCGACGGCGCTCATCCGCAGCTTGCCCAAGGCGACCCGCCGCAGCTTCGCCCCGGCCCCCGACCACGCGGCCCGTGCGCTGCGCGCCATCCCGGCCGACGAGGTGGGGCAGACCCCCTTCGTCGTCGCGCTCGGGCGGGCGCTGCGCACGCTCACCGGCATCCCGGTCCCGAACGACCAGTGGGATCCCTCCGCCGTGCCCGCTCACCTGCGGATGACCTTCCGGGTCGAGGGGGAGCGCGGTCGCCGGCTCGCCGAGGGGACCGACCTCGATGCGCTGCGGGCCGAGGTCGCCGGGCACGTCCAGGCCCGGGTGAGCCGCGCCGGCGCCGACCTCGAGCAGAGCGGGCTGACGACGTGGGCGCTCGGCGAGCTGCCCCGCACGGTCACATCCGGCCGGGGGCAGCGGCAGGTCGTCGGCTACCCGACGATCGTCGACGACGGCGACAGCGTCTCGGTGCGGGTCCTCCCGGACGCGGAGCAGGCGGAGGCGGCCCGGCGAAGGGGGGTCCGCCGGCTGCTCGTCCTCGGCACCTCGCCGCCGTGGAAGCGGGTGCTCGCGGGGCTCTCGAACGCCGACAAGCTCGCCCTCGGCGACAACCCGCACGGCTCCGTCCCGGCCCTGCTCGACGACTGCCTCGGGGCGGCCGTCGACGACATCGTCGCCGAGCACGTCACGGGCGAGGTGCGTGACGCGGCCGCCTTCGAGCAGGCGCTCGCCGCCGTCCGCACGCACCTGGCGGCCCGCACCCTGCACGTCGTGCGCGAGGTCCAGCCGGTGCTGGCCCGGCGCAGCGAGGTCCTTGCCACCCTCGACCGGATCACCGCGCCGGCGCTCGCGGTGCCGGTGGCCGACATGCGCGCCCAGGTCGAGGGTCTCGTCGGACCCGGGTTCGTCACCGCCGCCAGCCTGGGCCGGTTGCGGGACCTCGCCCGCTACCTGCGTGGCGTGCAGGTGCGCATCGACAAGCTCGCCGACAGCCCCGGGCGGGACACGACGCAGCAGCCCCTGATCGACGCGATCGAGGGTGAGTACGCCGACCTGCTCGACGAGCTCGACCCGCTCGAGCGCGACCGTGCCGACGTCCGCGAGATCGGCTGGCTCGTCGAGGAGCTGCGGATCTCCCTCTTCGCCCAGTCCGTCGGCACCGCGCAGACGGTCTCGGCGAAACGGGTCCGCAAGGCGATGGCCGAGGTGCGCGCCTCCCTTCGCCCGCACGCGTGAGCCCTTCATCGGATGATCCGATCAAGGGACGGGAACCCCGGAACCTTTCTCGGGTTCGAGGTCCCAGACCCGGGCGAAGGGGGAATGGTGTATCGCGTGTGGTCGTTGGGACAATGAGCGCCAACCCATCCAGGAGGACGACGTGACGGACCCGACCGATCTCTACCGCTTCGAGGTCGACATCGAGCCGAGCATGCTCACGCCCGGGCCGATGATCGTCGCCCTCGACGGCTTCATCGACGCCGGCAGCGCCCAGCGCATCCTCGTCGAGCATCTCCTCGAGGCGAGCGAGGCGAGGGTCGTGGCGTCCTTCGACGTGGACAGCCTGCTCGACTACCGCGGACGCCGGCCGGGCGTCGTCTTCGAGGCGACGCACTACCGCTCCTACGACGACCCCTCGCTCCTGCTGTACCGGCTGACCGACCGCGAGGGGCAGCCGTACTACCTCCTCACGGGCCCCGAGCCGGACTACCGCTGGGAGGCCGTGATCATGGCGATCACCGACCTCATGCGACGTCTCGGCATCACCCTCGTCGTCCAGGCGCACGGCATCCCGATGGCCGTCCCGCACACCCGCCCGGTCGGCATGACCGCGCACGCGACCGACGAGCGGCTCATCGGCGACCGCAAGCCGGTCTTCGGCACCGTGCAGATCCCGGCGAGCCTCGCCGCGCTGCTCGAGCTGCGGCTCGGGGAGGCCGGGTTCGACGCGCTCGGCTACGCGATCCACGTGCCGCACTACCTCGCTGGCTCCGCCTTCCACGACGGTGCGCTCACCGCGCTCAACGCGATCGTCGACGCGACCGGGCTCAACCTGCCCAACGACGCGCTCGTCCAGGCGGCTGGCGAGAACCGTGCGGAGATCGAGCGCGAGATCCAACAGAACCCCGAGATCGCCGAAGCCGTCGCAGGGCTTGAGCGGCAGTACGACGTGCACCTGCGCGGCATCGAGAAGCCGAGCCTGCTCGCCCAGGAGAGCGACAAGCTGCCCTCCGCCGACGAGCTCGGCGCGGAGTTCGAGGACTTCCTCCGCACGGTCGACGAGGGCGACTGACCTGAGCTATTTCGCCTCGGACCACCGGCGCACGACGGTCGTGTCGGAGACGAAGCGCACGGCATCGTGTCCGGCCCAGCGACGGGCGCTGAGAGTCAGCGCCTCGTCGACGACGTCGGCGCAGCGCTCGCCGTGCTCCTCGGGCACGTGCACGAGCAGCTCGTCGTGGAGGCACAGGACGACCTGACCCCCGAGCGGGCGCACCATCTCGCGCACCGTCACGGCCCACGCCTTGAAGAGCTCAGCTGCGGAACCCTGGATCACCGCGTTGCGGGCGAAACGCCCACGGGCCCGGCGCAGTCCCTCGACCTGAGACTCATCGGCGTCGCCGACGTCCCCGAGGTCTGTCCGCACGAGACGTCCGCCGTAGGTGCGCACCGGCAGACCCCCTTCGCCGCGACGCTGCGCCGCATCGAGGTGCCGCATGGCGACCGGGTACGCACGCTCCAACCCGCGCAAGGCCTCGCCGGCCGCCCCGCTGCGCTGCCCGTACATCGCCGCGAGGACGGCGATCTTGGCGTCCGCCCGCTCGACCCCTAGACGCTCGGCCACGGGCGAGTAGAGGTCGTCGGCGGTCGTCGCCGCGGCGAAGGCACGGTCGCCGGAGACGACTGCGAGGACGCGCGGCTCGACCTGCCCGAGGTCGGCGCGCACGAGGACGCGCCCGGGTGCCGCGGCCACTCCCGGCCGCAGCTCGGCGGGGAGGTTGTGCAGCCCGGCCTGCGCGGTCATCCGGCCGGCGGCCCCGTCGCAGGCGCTCCACGCGCCGCGCAGCCGGTCGTCGGGCCCGACGTGAGTGGCGAGCCAGCGCCATCCGTAGGTCGTCGCGATCCGCTCCCGGCGTCGCCACTCCAGCAGCGCGGGCACGACCGGGTGCCTCTCGACGTGCTCCCGGAGGACCCACTTGCGGGTGCTCGGGACGTCCACGCCGGCGGTCGCGAGCAGGTTCTTCACCGACGCGGGGTTGCGCAGGTCGACCCGGCCGATGCCTGGGACGGCCGCGAGGACCGGGGCGTCCCGCGCAGCTCGGGCGTTCCACTCGTCCTCCTCGGTCAGCGGCCGCGGCCCGGCCGCGGCCGCGACGAGCCGCTCGATCTCCGACCGGTCGACCGGCAGCCCGTCCCTCTCGAGCTCGACGGCAAGGACTGCCGCGGCGGACTCGGCGTGGGCGGTGACGACCGCACGGGGCCCGAGAGCCCGCAGCTGGGCGTGCTGGCGCTGGGCGACGGTGATGGCGGCGTGCCCCCAGACCAGCGCACGATCCAGCGTGCTGAGCCAGCCCGTCGTCGCGTCGGCCCTGAGGTGCCCGTCCGGGCGGACCAGCTCCTCGGGGGCGGCGCTCTCCTCGTCGAGCAGGGCGAAGAGGTCGTCGCTCGGTGGCGCGGGGACCTGGGTCGGGTCCAGGTCGTGCGCAGCGGCCCAGGCGGTCGCGGGGTCGGCCCGCCACCCGCCGTGGAGGAGGCGGTGGGCCTCAGCGACGTCCCAGACCCGGGGCACCGGCACCCCGGCGTGCACGAGCGGTGAGAGGTCGGCAGCCGACCACGTGACCCACCGTCCGTCGGCTGTCAGGTCGGCGATGCGCTGCCGCCCGCCGCTCGTCCGGAGGTCGAGGACCTGGTGGCCGTCGGGCTGCACTGCGACCACCTGATCTGGCTGTGCGTCCGCTGTACAGACGAGTGCCCGAGCCGGCGGCTCGGGCACTCGGGTGTCGGTCACGGGGTCACGGTAGTCCCGGGGCAGGGATCAGATCGGCGTCGGGACGGCCATGGTCCTAAAGGACGATTCGCGCCTGAGGTTTGGCAGGATGACGAGGCGATCGGGCCGCCCGGCCCAGCGACACAGGGAGGCTGACAGTGGGTTTCATCTCCGATGCTCTGGGCTTCGGCAAGGAGCAGAAGAAGCAGGTCCAGCAGACGCGATCCGCGCTCGAGCAGGCGCAGGACCCGGAGCAGCAGGGTGCCTTCAGCAGCTCGGTGAGCAAGGTCGTCGAGAGCCTCCTCGACACCGGGATCGACGGCAAGGGCCCCTTCGACCCGGCGGCCCGTGTCGCCGACGCGGCGCTGGCCAAGCACGGCGGTGACGTCGAGCAGGCCATCGACGAGGTCGTCCGCGACCACCTCAAGCTCGTCGCGGCGAGCGGCTTCCTCACCAACCTCGGTGGCTTCGTCACCCTGCCCGTCGCTCTCCCGGCCAACGTCATCGGCTTCTACATGCTCGCGACCCGGATGTCGGCCGCGGTGGCCCGTCTGCGCGGCTACGACATCGCCGACCCGCGGATCCGCAGCGCGGTGCTGCTCTCGCTCGTGGGGGCCGACAGCCAGGACCTCCTGGCGAAGGCGGGCATGGTTGCCCCCACGGGTCGGCTCACCGCCCTGGCCGCACAGCGGCTCCCCGGGCCGGCCCTCATGGTCGTCAACAAGGCGGTCGGCTTCCGGATCCTCAGCACCGCGGGCAAGAAGACGTTCTCCCGCTTCGGCAAGTCGATCCCGCTCGTCGGCGGCGCCGTGGGTGCCGGCCTCGACGGGTGGCTCATGAAGCAGCTCGGCGACCACGTCCGCACGGAGTTCCCTCCGGCCCAGTGACACCAGGCGAAGGGCGGTCGAGGGAATCCTCGGCCGCCCTTCGCCGTTCTACGACCGAGGGCCCGCGCCGCGGGCCACCGAACCAGGGGGATCCCCGTGGCCCGACGTCTCCGCTCCGCGCGCACCGCTGCCAACCTCGCCGGCGCGGTCCGCAGCGCCTCCCGCCCCGGCTCGCCGAACCTGCTGCAGCGAGCTGTCGCGCTGCCCCGGATGGTCCGCGCCGTCCGCAGCGGCCGCTATACCGGCATGAGCAACGGCCAGCTCGCGCTCATGCTCGCGGGTCTGGGCTACGTCGTGTCGCCGGTGGATCTCGTCCCGGAGGGCCTGCTGCTCGTCCTGGGCCTGGTCGACGACGCGATGGTCCTCTCGTGGCTGGCGGTGACCCTGGTGCGCGAGACCGAGGCGTTCATCGAGTGGGAGCGCACCGCAGGTGCCGCGACGGGGCACCCCTCCGGTCAGACCGGTGACGGGCAGCCGGTGACGGTGCCCTCCGAGGTCGTCCGGGACTGAGTCGTCCACAGCTGCCCTCGCGCCGTGGTGGGTCTCCACAGGCCGACGAAGGGGGACTGTGCGGGGTTGGCGGGACGGCAAGCCTCTCCCCATGGAGACCGTCCGCGCATCGCACCCCGCTGAGCTTGCCGTCCTCGTCCCGTACCTCCTCGGGTTCCACCCCGAGCGGTCCTTCGTCCTCATCGGCCTCGAGGGCAAGCGCCTCGGCCTGACCCAACGGATGGATCTCGTCCCTGCCGAGCACGCCCGTGCGGTCGTCCGGCAGATGCTCGGGCACGTGGCCCGCACCGGGGCGCGGCGGATCCTCGCGCTGGCCTACGAGTCCGAGGAGGGGGAGTCCACCCCCGTGCGGGCCGAGCTGGACCGGCTCGTCCGCGCCCGGGTCATCCGTTGCGACGTGAGCATCGTGATCCGTGACGGCCGCTGGTACGACCCGGCCGGTCGCGTGCCGCGCTCGAGGCCCGAGGGTGAGCTCCTGCCGGACCCGGCCCGGGTCCCCGCGGTCGCGACCTTCGTCGGGCTGGGGCGAGTCCCGCTGGCAGGTCGCGAGTCGTTGCGAGAGCTGGCCGACCCGGGCGCCGACCCCGGCGTCGGCGATGTCGACCGAGAGCTCGGATCGCTGGATGCCGAGTCAGTCGCCGATATCGAGGACGACCTGGCCGAGGCGCTGGCGGGCGTGCTCGCCGAGCGCGGTCGCGTGGAGGCCCGTGCTGTGGCGCTCGTCGCTGCAGGCCTGCACGACGTGCTCTGGCGCGACGCAGCGCTCGCGGTCCTGTGCCCTGGGTGGATCAGCGACGAGATGGTCGGTGCCGAGCGGGTGGCCAGGCTCCGGCACCGCGTCGGCGTCGTCGACCACGTCGTCGCCATCGACCGGCTCTCGGCGGCGGTCCGGCGTACCCCGCGTGACATCTCCGCTCCCGTCCTCACCGTCCTCGCCCAGGTGGCGTGGGCGCACGGCGACGGAGCGCTCGCCTCCGTCGCCCTCGAGCAGGCTCTCGAGGTCGACCCGGAGCACCGGCTCGCCGGCCTGCTCGACCAGCTCGTGTCGGCCGGTGTGCGGTTGCCGCGGACGGCTGCGTGAGCGGCGGCCGAAGGCGGCGTCTCCTGCGGTCCCTGAGGATGAGACGACCGTGGAGCTGGCGCGAGCCCGCGGCTATAGTGCCGCTCAGGTCATGAGTTCCAGCGTTCAAGCCCCGGCTTGCTGGGCGGCAACCCTCCTCGCGATGGGGTGCCCCGGGTGATGACCCGGCTGCACCGCAGGGGTGCGGCAATGCGAGCACGAGGAGCACCCTCATGAGTGTGACGTCGGCATTCCGCCCGAGCGCCGCGTGGCGCGAGGGCGACGACCCGGGCCACCGCCAGTTCCGCGACATCGGACCGCTCGAGCTCGAGCGTGGCACGCGGCTGCCCGACGTCCGGGTGGCCTTCGAGACGTGGGGGACGCTCGCTCCCGACGGTTCCAACGCGGTTCTCGTCGAGCACGCGCTCACGGGGGACAGCCACGTCGTCGGCGACCAGGACGAGGCTCACCCCACGCCCGGCTGGTGGGAGGGCATGGTCGGTCCCGGACGCCCCATCGACACCGATCGCTGGTTCGTCGTCGCGCCCAACGTCCTCGGCGGCTGCCAGGGCACGACCGGTCCGAGCAGCGTGGCCGTCGACGGCCGAGCATGGGGCTCGCGATTCCCCCAGATCACGATCCGCGACCAGGTGAGTGCCGAGGCCCGGCTCGCCGACGTCCTCGGCATCCAGCGCTGGGCAGCCGTCATCGGTGGCTCGATGGGCGGCATGCGGGCGATCGAGTGGGCGGTGGGCCACCCCGAGCGGGTCGAGCGCGCCGTCGTCCTCGCGAGTACCGCGTACGCCACCGCCGAGCAGATCGGCTGGTCGCAGGCGCAGGTCCTCGCGATCCGCAACGACCCCCACTTCGCGGACGGGGACTACTACCGTCAGCCGGTCGGGCCTGACAGCGGCCTGGCGATCGCGCGCCAGATCGCGCACGTCACCTACCGCAGCGAGCTGGAGCTGCACGACCGCTTCGGTCGGCGCCCCCAGGCCGAGGCCCCTGGGTCCCCCTTCGCTGTCGAGAGCTACCTCGACCACCACGGCACCAAGCTCGCCGGACGCTTCGACGCCAACTCCTACGTCGTCCTCACCGAGGCGATGAACTCGCACGACGTGGGCAGGGGTCGTGGCGGTCTCGAGGCGGCCCTGGCCCGCTTCACCGGAGAGCTGACGGTGGTCGCGGTCGACAGCGACCGCCTCTACCCGCCTCGGCTCACCTCAGAGATCGTCGCGCTGCGGCCCGGGACCCGTGAGGAGGTCATCGCGAGCCGGTCCGGCCACGACGGCTTCCTCACCGAGATCGACCAGGCGGGCAGGATCGTCGCCTCCGCGCTCCGGACGCCGGGGCGCTGAAGTCAGGCTGGTGCGCGACACCGCCCGGGTTGGGTGCTCCCGGACCCGCATCCGTGTAGCGTCGACCACAAGTTCACACCAGCGAAGGAGCAGTCCATGACGATCGTCGTCGGTTACGTCGCGACCAAGGAGGGTCGGGCTGCGCTCGACCGCGCTGTGGCAGAGGCCAAGCTGCGCAACCAGCCTCTCGTCGTCATCAACTCCGACCGAGGGGGAGCGGGCTTCAGCGGTGATGACGCCGCGCAGCAGGAGCGCGCCCTGGAGTCCGTCAAGGACGAGCTCGGCGGAGCGGGGATCGACGTCGATGTCCGTGGCCTGGTCCGCGGCAAGGAGCCGGCAGAGGACCTCATCGCCGTCGCCGAGGAGACCGGTGCTGAGCTCATCGTCATCGGGCTGCGCCGTCGCACCCCGGTCGGCAAGCTCATCCTCGGGTCCAACGCGCAGCGCGTCCTCCTCGACGCACCCTGCCCGGTGCTCGCCGTCAAGGCAGAGAGCTGACCTCGTCGGCGGCCACAGTGACACCCTCCGGGAAGGGTCCGCGCGAGTCCTCGTGCGGGCCCTTCCTGCATGACGTTTTATAATGGGGGCAGCCCACGGCATCGCGCCTCACGGCTTCCACCTTGGCTACGGCCCGATGCGCGTGCTCAGCCATGACGAGGTGGGCCAGGGCCACGCCAGCTCAGCGCCACGGAAGGTGTCGGTTACCCCTTGTCGTCTCGATCGACGTCGTCGGACTCCTTGCCCCGCGACTTCTCCCACCCGGCCGTGCAGACCCTTCTCCGCAAGGGTCACACCGCGGGTGGGCTGACCGAGGAGGACGTCAAGACCGCCGTCACCGAGGCCAGGATTACGCCGGCGCGGCTTCGCGTTGTGCTTCAGACGCTGAAGGAACAGGGAATCGAGGTTCAGGTGCCAGCCACCACGAAGACCACCGCCAAGAAGGCCGCGACGAAGAGGGCGACGACCCCGGCGAAGAAGGCCGCCGCGTC
>JBHWMJ010000323.1:0-3397 GCA_043423105.1 Marihabitans sp. | reverse complement strand
TATGTGCGGTCGCCCAGCTGGGTGCGGAGGCCGGGTCGGAGGGAGCCGACGACCAGTCGGGGCGGGTGTCGCCCGACTGCACTGCCGGTGCGGACGGCGCAGCCACGCCCAGGTCCCCGCCGTTGCTCGGCGCGGCAGCCGTCGGTCCGGGCTGGCCCGTCTGGCCGGACGGCATGCCCTTCAGCTCGCGCGACGTCGCCGAGGGGGGCGCGGGTGTGCCTGGCCCGTGATCCGCAGACCGGTCCTCGCGAGGCTGGCGCCTCGGCATGGTCGCCTGGGCCGGACCGGTCGCGCTCGGCTCAGACGGCTGCGCGTCCGGGGTGGCGATGCCCTCGACGCGGGCATCGACCCCGAGGGCGTCGATGAGCGCCTGACGCACGACGTCTGCGTGCGACCCGGCCCGGAAGGCGTTGGCCAGGCCGGTCGTGCTGATCCCGATGACGAGGCGCTGGCCGTCGTAGGAGTGGACCTGGCCGTGCTCGGAGAGGAAGGTCCAGGTCGCGCGGCGCATCTGGTAGATCCGGCCGAGGACGTCGGGCCAGGACCGACGCAGCGCCTCGACGTCGAGCCCGCCGGGAGCAGCAGACTGCGGGGCGGACGTGGGGGTCTCGGACGACGCAGCGGGGGCCGACGACTCCGAGGGCTGCGACGGCGACGAGAAGGCCGGCGCACCGGGCGGCGAAGGGGGCGCCTCGGCCTGCGCGCGCTCAGGGCTGTCAGGCGCGCGCTCCGCCGCGCCCCTGGCATCCCGTTGACGAGCGTCGGGCGAGGGTGCCTGCCCGGTCGCGGGCGGCTGCGGTCGCTCTGCCGCGGACGGCTGAGCCTGGTCTGCCGACGGCTGCGGCTGCGCTGGTGCCTGCGACGGCGTCGTCTGTGGCTGTGGCTGCGGGGGCGCCGACGAGACCGACGGCGGCCCTGACGGCTGGTGACCGCCGCTCGGCACCCCACCGACGTCCATCCGCCGCTCGAGGCGGTCGATCCGCGCCGCGTAGCCGCTCTCGCCCTCGGCGCCGGGGAGCAGGACCCGCGCGGCGATGAGCTCGAGCTGCAGCCGGGGGGATGTCGCGCCGGTCATCTCGGTGAGGCCCTCGTTGACGATCGAGGCCGCCCGGGTCAGCGAGGCCGCCCCGAATGCCGCGGCCTGGGTGCGCATGCGCTCGACCTGGTCTTCGGGCAGCCCGCGCAGGATCGCGCCAGCACCGTCCGGCGCGGCGAGGACGACGATGAGGTCACGCAGCCGCTCGAGGAGGTCCTCGACGAAGCGCCGGGGGTCCAGACCCGTCTCGATGACGTCGTGAAGGTGGCGAAACACGGCGGCCGCGTCGCCCGCGCCGAAGGCGGTGACGACCGCGTCGAGCAGCTCTGCGTCGGTGAAGCCGAGCAGCGAGGCGGCCCCCTCGTAGGTCAGCCCCTCGGGGCCCGACCCCGCGATGAGCTGGTCGAGGACCGAGAGCGAGTCTCGGACCGAGCCCCCGCCCGCCCGGACGACGAAGGAGAGGACGCCAGGCTCGACGGCCACCCCTTCGCTCTGGCACAGCTGCTCGAGGTACTCGGTGAGCCGGGCCGGCGGGACGAGACGGAAGGGATAGTGGTGGGTCCGGCTGCGGATCGTGCCGATGACCTTCTCCGGCTCGGTCGTCGCGAAGACGAACTTCACGTGCTCCGGCGGCTCCTCGACGATCTTCAGCAGCGCGTTGAAGCCCTGCGGCGTCACCATGTGCGCCTCGTCGATGATGTAGATCTTGTAGCGGCTCTGGGCGGGGCCGAAGGACGCGCGCTCGCGCAGGTCACGGGCGTCGTCGACGCCACCATGGCTCGCCGCGTCGATCTCGATGACGTCGACCGTGCCCGCTCCCCCGCGCGCCAGCGCGACGCAGCTGTCGCAGGTGCCGCACGGCTCGGGGGTGGGGCCCTGCTCGCAGTTGAGGCAGCGGGCCAGGATCCGCGCGCTCGTCGTCTTGCCGCACCCACGCGGCCCGGAGAAGAGGTAGGCGTGGTTGACCCGCCCGGAGCGCAGCGCGACGGAGAGCGGCTCGGTGACCTGCTCCTGGCCGATGACGTCGGCGAAGGTCTCTGGCCGATAGCGGCGGTAGAGGGCGGTGCTCACGGGGTCGACCCTAGCCGCGCTCGCCGACACCCACCCCTTCGTGCGGTCAGGCGCGAAGGGTGCTCGTCGCGCGGGTCAGCTTGACGAGCTGGGCCAGCGTGTTGCGGACGTCCTTGGCCTTGTACTCGCGGGGGGTGAAGTCCTGCTGGTCCGTGAAGTCGTCCATCGTCGAGAGCGCGACCTGGCCTCGGGTCGCGTGCATCTGCGCGTTGGCGACGATGGTCCGCCAGTGCTCGACGGCCCGCACGCCGGACTCCGCGCCGTACCCGACGAAGGCGATGCCCTTGTGCGCCCACTCGGGGTAGAGCACGTCGAAGGCGTTCTTCAGCGCCGCCGGGACGCCGTGGTTGTACTCGGGGGTGACGAAGACGTAGCCGTCGAAGCCGTCGATCTTCTCGCTCCACCGGCGGGTCTTCGGGTTCTCGTACTCGCGGTTGGCAGCGCCGGGGACGGTGGGCTCGTTGAGCAGGTCGAGGTCGTAGTCCTTGAGGTCGACGAGCTCGAAGGTCGCCACGTCGGCACTCTTCGACGCCTGCGCCTGCTCGAGGACCCATCGGGCGACCTGCTCGCCGATGCGCCCCGGTCGGGTGCTGCCGATGATGATCGCGATGTCCACTGGTCCTCCTTGCGGCGGTCGGCCGCGTTCTGGTGTCTCCGGGGTCAGGTCTGTCCGGTCATTGTCGGACGGCCCGCCGCGAGATGCGACGGGCCGTCCGGGACGAAGGGGTGTCAGCCGCGGCGGCCGTCGCCGTCGGCGTCCTCGCGGCCGCGCAGGTCGTCGACCTTGTCACGGGCGCGCTCGTCGAGCTCGTAGTCACCGTCGCCGTCACGGTCGCCCGTGGTTGTCCGGTGCTCGTCGCGGTAGGTGTGCTCGTCGCGGTACCTCTCCGCGCCACCGTCGGCGCCAGCATCGGCACCTGCGTCACCGCGGTCGTCGGCGTACGAGTCCTCGGACTCGATGACCTGGTCTCGGTAGCCGTCACCGTCACGGTCGTCGTCCCGACGGGTGGCGGCGTAGCCCGCGCCACCCGCGGCAGCGGTCCCGGCGCCAGCAGCGGCGGGGCCGCCGCGAGAGCCGTCGCGCCAGTCGTCACCGATGCGGTTGCCGTCCTTGTCGGTGCGGACGTCCGGGTCGAGGGCGTCGGCACGGCGGAGGTCCTCGCGGTGCGAGTCCTCGAGGACCGAGCGGCGGTCGTCGGCGTCGCGGGCGTCGGCCTGGAGGCGCTCGGCCTCCACGCGCTGACGCTCGGCCTCGGCGGCCTTGAGGTCGGCGTCGGCGCGAGCGACATA
>JBHWMJ010000318.1:0-8702 GCA_043423105.1 Marihabitans sp. | reverse complement strand
GCTCTCTCGTCGCCCCGCTCACCGCCGCGCTCGTCGCCGTCGCCGTGCTCGTGCCCGACCGACAGGTCGCCGGCGCGAGCGCTCGACCGTTGCTCGCGGCGACCACCGAGTGCGTCTCGATCGGCGCGGTGCGCGACGTCGACGACCTCAACCGGATCGCCTCGCTCCGAGGGACCGACCAGTTCCGCGGCGGTGATGTCGGGGCGAGTGCGCAGCTGCAGGACGGCCGGCGGGTCTGGCTCTTCGGCGACACCCTGCAGGACGGCCGGATGGGCACCGGATTCGTGCGCAACTCGATGCTGCTCACCGACGACGATTGCATCCAGGCCGTCGTACCGGACGGCGGCGGTGCGCTCATCCCCAACCGATCCGGCGACGGCGGGCGACCCGTCGGCTACTGGCCGATGTCGACGGTGGTCGTGCCGCGTGCGGGCTACGACCTGCTCTACGTCACCACCCAGCGGGTGCGCACGACCGGGACCGAGGCGTTCGACTTCGAGAACCTCGGGCTCTCCGTCGCCGTCTTCGTCGTCCCGGTCGGGCAGACGCCCCAGCTGATCGAGCAGCGGGACATCGGCCCGGACCGGACCGGGCGCGAGCACCCGACGTGGGGTGCGGCGACCACCCTCGCCGGGTCGGGCGACGACCGCTGGCTCTACGTCTTCGGCACGGCCAACCCGGGCACGGACCAGGCCTTCGGGTACTCCCTTCGCATCGCCCGGGTCCGTCCCGACGACCTCCTGGAGCCCGGCCGCTGGCGCTACTGGGACGGGTCCGGCTGGTCGGCGCAGGAGTCCGCGGCCCGGGAGCTGATCGCAGCGAGGGACGGCGTGTCGCAGACGCTGAGCGTCTTCGAACGGGACGGCCGGTGGTACGCCCTGAGCAAGCGCAACGAGTTCCTCGGCTCGGACATCACCGTGTGGAGCGCCGACTCCCCGACCGGGCCGTGGTCCGGTGGCTCGGCGGTGCGGCGCATCGACGACGGGCCGTCGAGCCAGCTGCGGTACATGCCGCTCGCACACCCCGAGCTCTTCCCGCAGCAGGGCACGGTCGTAGCCTCCTACAGCACCAACGAGACCGATCTGCAGCGGGTGACCGCCGACCCGAGGCGGTACCGACCTCACTTCGTCCGGGTGGACCTGCCCGACTGACCCAGACCGCTCTCAGCCCAGCGCGAGGTCGAGCACAACGGCCCCGGGGAGCGCCGCGAGGTCGGCCGCGGCGACGACGAGCTTGCTGGCACGCACCCCGGAGCCGATGACGACATCGCCAGCGGCGAGCACCCGCTCGTCGACGAGCACGGGCCAGTCCTCGGGCAGGCCGACCGGGGTGATGCCGCCGTACTCCATCCCGGTCAGCTCGACCGCCTGCTCCATCGGGGCGAAGGAGATCTTGCGGACGTCGAGGTGACGACGCACCACCCCGTTGATGTCGGCGCGGTCGGTGGCGAGGACGAGGACCGCGGCGTACCGGACCTCGCCGGCTCGCTTGCCGGCGACGACGACGCAGTTCGCCGAGTGCTCTGGCGGGGAGCCGTACGCCTCGCAGAAGGCCGCGGTGTCGGCGAGATCCGGGTCGATGGTCGCCACCCTGGCCGAAGGGGTTGCCGCCACGGCTGCCGCGACCGGCCCAGCGAGGAGGTCGGTCGCCTCGGAGGCAGGGGTCCAGGTCAGGGTGCCGGCTGCGCTGCTCATGGCGCACGACCTTACGCGCGGGTACGACGACCGTTGCCCCTCATAGGGGTCCAGGACCTCCCGAGATATCGGGCCACCCTCACCACGATCGGACAGCATTGGTCGTCGTGCCCGCGAGTCACCGTTGTCTGGCGGGGCGGCCTCCCCCGTCGGTACCGTGATCAGAAGCACCGACGCGAAGGGGGACCGCTCATGTCCCGACCGTCCGGCGGGTCCTCGGAGGGCCTGCACGGCCGACGACGCGCGGCCGAGCGCGCCTGGGAGAGCTGGGTCGGTCGCGAGCCGGCGGAGCCAGAGGTGCGCCCCGAGATCCTCGAGTCGTGGCAGCGCAGCGACGTCGCCACGACGCCGGCGGTGACGAGCGCCCCGATGGCCGACGAGGACGAGACCTCCGCGTACTTCGCCTCATCGCCCCTCCATCAGGCGGTGCACGAGCTCGCCGAGGACCTGCGTAGCGTCGCCGACGACGGCGACCTCGTCGTCGCCGTCACCGACCCGCAGACCCGGATCCTGTGGACCTACGGGGGCCGGATCATGCGGCGCGAGGCCGAGTCGGTGAACTTCGTCGCCGGGGGCCGGTGGGACGAGGCGAGCATCGGCACCAACGCCCTCAACCTCGCCCTGCGCACGGACGCGACGACAACCGTCTTCTCCGCCGAGCACTACGCCTCGATCATCCACTCCTGGGTGTGCTGGGCCGCGCCGCTGCACGACCCGAGGACCGGCGCCCAGCTCGGGGTGCTCGACCTGTCGACGACCTGGGACCGGGCCCACCCCCTCGGCGCGACGACGGCGCAGGCTCTGGCCCGGCTCGTGGAGAGTCGGCTCGGGGCCGTCGGGCCGTCACCGTCGACGCTCGACCATGCGCCGGTGCGCGGGCTGCACCTGCGCCTCCTCGGCCGGGTCGAGGGCTGGCTCGACGGGACCCGGCTGCTGCTCACCCGACGACAGTCGGAGATCCTCGCGCTGCTCGTCCTCCACCCGGAGGGGCTCTCTCTCGAGCAGCTCCACGCCCGCCTCTACGGCGACCGTCAGGTCTCGTCGGGCACGCTCAAGGCCGAGGTCTCCCACCTGCGGTCGGCGCTCGGCGGGCGGCTCGCCTCACGCCCGTACCGGCTCGACCTGCCGGTGACGTCTGACTTCCTTGCCGTGCGTGATGCGGTCCGCCGCGGCGATGTCCGGGCAGCCGTCGAGGCCTACGGCGGCGACCTCGTGCCGGGGACGGACTCCCCCGAGCTCGCCGACACTGCCGACTACCTCGCCGTCGCGGTCCGCGAGGCCCTGCTCGCCGACCCCGACCCGGTCGCCGTCGTCCGCTACGCCGAGGCCGCCCCCTACGACACCGACGTCCTCGACGCCGCGCTCGCCCAGGTCGACCGGGACGGCGGCGCCCACCCCCTTCGCCCCGAGCTGCTCGCGCTCCGCAGGGCCCGGGACTGACCAGCTCCGCGCCGACCTACCTTCGACCAACCTGGGTGGCCCTAACGTCCCGCCAACGGTCGACGCAACGGCGCGTCGACCATGGACGCCGGAGGCACGCATGACCGTCTACCCCCAGCCCGGATCCTCGGAGAGCAGCATCGAGGTCAAGGAGCGCTACGACCACTACATCGGCGGGAAGTGGGTCGCCCCCAAGGGCGGCGAGTACTTCGAGAACCCGACCCCCGTCACCGGCCAGGTCTTCACGAGCGTCGCCCGCGGCACGGCCGACGACATCGAGGCCGCCCTCGACGCCGCGCACGCCGCCGCCGAGGCCTGGGGCAAGACCTCCACCACCGAGCGCTCGAACGCCCTGCTGAAGATCGCCGACATCATGGAGGCCAACCTCGAGGACCTCGCCGTCATCGAGACGTGGGACAACGGCAAGGCGGTCCGCGAGACCCTCGCCGCCGACATTCCGCTCGCGATCGACCACTTCCGCTACTTCGCCGGCGCGGTGCGGGCGCAGGAGGGCGGGATCTCGGAGATCGACGAGACGACCATCGCGTACCACTTCCACGAGCCGCTCGGCGTCGTCGGGCAGATCATCCCGTGGAACTTCCCGATCCTCATGGCGGTCTGGAAACTCGCTCCCGCCCTGGCCGCCGGCAACGCCGTCGTGCTCAAGCCGGCCGAGCAGACCCCCTGGTCGATCCTCAAGCTCGCCGAGCTCATCGGCGACGTCCTGCCCGCCGGGGTGCTCAACATCGTCAACGGCTTCGGCGTCGAGGCCGGCAAGCCGCTCGCGAGCAGCCCGCGGATCGCGAAGATCGCCTTCACCGGCGAGACGACGACGGGCCGGCTCATCATGCAGTACGCGAGCCAGAACATCATCCCGGTGACGCTCGAGCTCGGCGGCAAGAGCCCGAACGTCTTCTTCGGCGACATCGCCGACGAGAAGGACGCCTTCTACGACAAGGCGCTCGAAGGGTTCACGATGTTCGCCCTCAATCAGGGCGAGATCTGCACGTGCCCGTCGCGGGCGCTCGTCCAGCAGTCGATGTACGACGGCTTCGTCGGCGACGCGCTCGAGCGGGTCAAGGCGATCAAGCAGGGCAACCCGCTGGACACCGACTCGATGATGGGTGCCCAGGCGAGCAACGACCAGTTCGAGAAGATCCTCAGCTACCTCGACATCGGTCGCCAGGAGGGCGCGAAGGTCCTCACCGGCGGTGACAAGCTCGAGCTCGAGGGTGACCTCGCGGGTGGCTTCTACATCCAGCCGACGGTCTTCGAGGGCACGAACTCGATGCGGATCTTCCAGGAGGAGATCTTCGGCCCGGTCGTCTCGCTCACGAGCTTCGGCGACCAGGCCGAGGCGCTCGAGATCGCCAACGACACCCTCTACGGCCTCGGCGCCGGGGTGTGGTCGCGCAGCGCGCACACGACCTTCGAGATGGGTCGCGGGATCAAGGCCGGCCGGGTGTGGACGAACTGCTACCACCAGTACCCGGCGCACGCGGCCTTCGGCGGCTACAAGCAGTCCGGCATCGGCCGGGAGAACCACAAGATGATGCTCGACCACTACCAGCAGACGAAGAACCTGCTCGTCAGCTACAGCAAGGACAAGCTGGGCTTCTTCTGACAGGTATGAGCGAGGAGGACGTCATGAGCGACAAGGTCGAGCTCACCGAGAGCGCGGTGGAGCTGCTGGAGCGGCTGGAGCAGCGGCACGGGCCGCTGATGTTCCACCAGTCCGGTGGCTGCTGCGACGGGTCGGCGCCGATGTGCTACCCCGTCGGGGAGTTCATGACCGGCGGCTCCGACGTCCTCCTCGCCACTCTGCCGGCCGGGTCGGCGACCCCGGTGGAGTTCTGGATGAGCGCCAGCCAGTACGAGTACTGGAAGCACACCCACCTCACCGTCGACGTCGTCCCCGGCCGCGGGTCGGGCTTCTCGGTCGAGGCGCCGGAGGGGGTCCGCTTCCTCATCCGGTCGCGGCTGATGTCCGCCGACGAGATGCAGGAGCACGGCCTCCTCTGAGCGAACACCCCCGCCCGCACCGCCCTCCGACGAGTAGCGTCGGAGCATGAGCGAGAACCGCGCCGGACAGCCCGCACGCCCAGAGGACCTCGTCGACGTCGCCCACCTGGTGACGGCCTACTACACGCAGCAGCCGGACCCCGAGGACGTCGACCAGCAGGTCGCCTTCGGCACCTCCGGGCACCGCGGCAGCTCGCTCAAGACCTCCTTCAACGAGGCGCACATCCTCGCGACGACCCAGGCGATCGTCGACTACCGGCGCAGCCAGGGCATCGACGGGCCGCTCTTCGTCGGGCGCGACACCCACGGCCTGTCCGAGCCGGCCTGGGCGAGCGCGCTTGAGGTGCTCGCCGCCAACGACGTCACGGTCCTCGTCGACGACCGCGACGGGTACACGCCCACCCCCGCGGTGAGCCACGCGATCCTCCGGGCCAACCAGGGCAAGGACCTGACGAAGGGGCCCTCGGCCGGTCAGCGTCTGGCTGACGGCATCGTCGTCACCCCGTCGCACAACCCGCCGCAGGACGGCGGCTTCAAGTACAACCCGCCGCACGGGGGGCCGGCCGACTCCGACGCGACGAAGGTCATCGCCGCGGCCGCGAACGACTACCTCCGGGCCGGTCTCGACGGGGTGCGGCGGACCCCCTTCGCCAAGGCCCGTGCGCACGCACAGGGGTACGACTTCCTCGGGACCTACGTCGACGACCTGCCGAACGTCGTCGACCTCGCCCGGGTCAAGGAGGCCGGGGTGCGGATCGGTGCCGACCCGCTCGGCGGCGCCGCGGTCGCGTACTGGGGCGAGATCGCCGACCGGCACGGGATCGACCTCACCGTGGTCAACCCGCTCGTCGACCCGACATGGCGCTTCATGACGATCGACTGGGACGGCAAGGTCCGCATGGACTGCTCGTCCCCCTCGGCGATGGCCTCGCTCATCGGCCGCAAGGACGAGTACGACATCGCCACCGGCAACGACGCGGACGCCGACCGTCACGGCATCGTCACCCCGGACGGCGGGCTGATGAACCCCAACCACTACCTCGCCGTCGCGATCCAGTACCTCTACGGGGGTGCGCGGTCGGGCTGGTCGAGCGGCCGGATCGGCAAGACGCTCGTGTCAAGCTCGATGATCAACCGGGTCGCCGCCGACCTCGGCAAGGAGCTGTGGGAGGTGCCGGTCGGCTTCAAGTGGTTCGTGCCGGGGCTGCTCGACGGGTCGGTCGGCTTCGGCGGCGAGGAGTCCGCGGGGGCGAGCTTCCTGCGGCACGACGGCACGGTGTGGACGACCGACAAGGACGGGATCATCCTCGCGCTGCTCGCCTCGGAGATCCTTGCCGCGACCGGCCGGACGCCGTCCGAGCACTACGCGGATCTCGTCGCGGCCCACGGCGAGCCGGCGTACGCCCGGATCGATGCGCCCGCCGACCGGGCGCAGAAGGCCAAGCTGGCCGCGCTCACCCCGTCGGCCGTCGAGGCGACCGAGATCGCCGGCGAGCCGGTGACGGCCAAGCTCACCGAGGCCCCGGGCAACGGCGCGGCCATCGGCGGGCTCAAGGTGACGACGGAGTCGGCGTGGTTCGCCGCGCGCCCGTCCGGCACCGAGGACGTCTACAAGATCTACGCCGAGTCCTTCCGCGGGCCGGAGCACCTCGCGCAGGTGCAGGTCGAGGCGAAGCAGGTCGTCGACGCGGCCCTCGGCGGCTGACGGGGGCGCTCGTTGCCGAGCTGCGGCGTGGCGGTCGCACCGACCGTGCCCGTTCAGGCCCGCACCACACTGCTCACGCGACGAAGGGCTCACTCCCCCTTCGTGATCGCCTCCTTCGTGATCGCCTCCAGGCCCGCGTCGATCGGGTCACGGCGGGTCGGCCGGACGACGCGGTCGACCTCGACGCCGTCCTTGAGGAAGACGAGGGTCGGCCACAGCTTGACGCCGTAGGAGCGGCCGAGCGGGCGGCCCTTGCCGTCCTCGACCGCGACGACCGGGACATCTGGATGGTCCCCGAGGGCGGGTGCGACGAAACGCTCGGCGGCGCGGCAGTAGCCGCACCAGTCCGTGCCGAAGGCGAGCATGAGAGGGCCGCTCGTGGCGTCGATGTCCTCGCGTCGTGGCTGGTCAGGGTCGTACGTCGTCATCTCTCCATCCTGACGGACGGATCGTGACACGTGGGTCGCTGCCGGCCCGGTGGTTTGATGAGCCGATGGCGATCTTCGAGGGCTTCTCCCTGGAGGACGTGCGCCTCGCCGACGACGTGGTTTTGCGTGTCCGGCACGGCGGATCGGGTCCTGCTGTGGCGTCCCGATCGTCGAGGCGCTCGAGCGGGCGGACGCCCAGTTCGCCGAGGAGTGGTGGCACTGGTTCTTCTTCGCCTCCGACCAGGCCGAGCGCGTGACCACCGCCGACCCGATGGCCTGGTACCGGCTCGACCCGGCCGAGATGGGCCAGGAGAGCTACGACGACACGGTCTCGGCCGTGAACGACCCCCGCGTCGTCCGCGCCATGCTCGGTCGCTTCCTCACCGGCCAGGCAGCGCCCGGTGACCTCGGGATCAGACGCTGAGGATCCTGACAATCCGCCCCGGAACATTCCTCAGCGGATAACAAAAGCCTCTGGAAATCCGGATCTGGGGTGGGGTCGTAGCCTGGCGAGGTGAGCTCTCCCATCACCGCTGCCGACGTCGACCGGGCCGCCACGCTGCTCGACGGGGTCACCCGGCGGACCCCCCTTCGTGCCTCCGCCCGCTTGTCCGAGGCGACGGGCGCGACCGTCTTGCTCAAGCGCGAGGACGTACAGCCGGTCCGGTCGTACAAGCTCCGGGGCGCGTACACCCTGATCGCCTCGCTGACCGACGAGGAACGGGCGAAGGGGGTCGTGTGCGCCTCCGCGGGGAACCACGCCCAGGGCGTCGCCTTCGCGTGCGCCGCGCTCGGCGTCCACGCCCGGATCTACCTCCCGCGCACCACTCCTCGGCAGAAGCGCGACCGCGTGGCCGCCATCGGTGGGCCGTGCGTCGAGGTGGTCGTCGGCGGTGACGTCTACGACGACGCCGCGGAGGCAGCGCTGCGCGACGCCGCCGAGACCGGAGCGACCGTCGTCCCGGCCTTCGACGCCGCCGACGTCATGGCCGGTCAAGGCACCATCGCCGCCGAGATCGTCGAGGAGCTCGGGCACGCGCCTGACGTCGTCGTCGTCCCGGTCGGTGGGGGCGGGCTGCTCGGCGGGGTCGCCACGTGGTTCCGCGATCGCCACCCGCAGACCCGCGTCGTCGGTGTCGAGCCGGCCGGGGCGCCGTCGATGACCGCCGCGCTCGAGGCCGGTGAGCCGGTCACCCTCGAGGAGATGGACGGCTTCGTCGACGGGGCCGCCGTGCGCCGGGTCGGCGACCTGACCTACGCGGCCGTCGCCGCCGCCGACGTCGAGATGGTCACCGTCCCCGAGGGGGCGATCTGCGTCGAGATGCTCGCGCTCTACCAGACCGAAGGGGTCATCGCCGAGCCCGCAGGCGCGCTCTCCGCGACCGCGCTCCCCTCGCTCGGGATCGAGCCCGG
>JBHWMJ010000314.1:0-11712 GCA_043423105.1 Marihabitans sp. | reverse complement strand
GAGACGCGGGCGCACAGCGGTGCCCTTGAGCTTCTTGCGGACGCGCAGGTGGCGACGGCCGCGCGCAGCAACCTTGCCCTTGGCGCGCTTGACAGTGATAGCCATGGCTTACTTACCAGCCTTTCCGACCTTGCGACGGATGCGCTCGCCCTCGTAGCGGACACCCTTGCCCTTGTACGGGTCGGGCTTGCGGAGCTTACGGATGTTGGCAGCGACCTCACCGACGAGCTGCTTGTCGATGCCCTGCACCGAGAAGCGGGTCGGGTTCTCGACGGCGAAGGTGATGCCCTCGGGAGCCTCGACGACGATGGGGTGGCTGTAGCCGAGTGCGAACTCGAGGGCGCCGCCCTTGTTCTGCACGCGGTAACCGGTGCCGTGGATCTCGAGCTTCTTCTCGTAGCCCTCGGTCACGCCGACAACCATGTTGTTGATGAGCGAACGGGTCAGCCCGTGGAGGCTGCGCGAGGCGCGCTCGTCGTCCGGGCGGGAGACGGACACGCCGTCCTCACCCTTCTCGACGGCGATCGGCTCGGCCACGACGTGGCTCAGCTCGCCCTTGGGGCCCTTGACGGTGACCTTGGCACCGTCGATGGTGACGTCGACACCGCTGGGGATGGCGACCGGGAGTCGTCCGATACGCGACATGCTGCTCTCCCTTACCAGACGTAGGCGAGGACTTCCCCACCCACACCCTTGCTAGCGGCCTGCTTGTCCGTGAGGAGACCCGAGGACGTCGAGATGATCGCGACGCCCAGGCCACCGAGGACCTTCGGCAGGTTGGTCGACTTGGCGTACACCCGCAGACCGGGCTTGGAGACCCGGCGGACCCCGGCGATGGAGCGCTCGCGGTTCGGGCCGTACTTGAGGGAGATCGTCAGCGTCTTGCCGACGGTCGCGTCCTCGACGGTCCAGCTCGCGATGTAGCCCTCGGCCTGGAGGATCTCGGCGATGTGCTGCTTGAGCTTGGAGTACGGCATGGAGACCTCGTCGTGGTGCGCCGAGTTGGCGTTCCGCACACGGGTCAGCATGTCCGCAATCGGGTCGGTCATGGTCATGGGCTTGTCCTGCCCTCTCTCACCGCGGTTTCCCCGAGGAGGATTTCCTCGGCGACCTTCGATGTAGAACGTCGTGGGGGGTCGTGCTGCGGTCCGTTCCGGACCGCGGGTCGGGGTGGGCTTGCGCACACCCCGGGTTGGTCACCAGCTCGACTTGGTGACACCGGGCAGCTCGCCGCGGTGCGCCATCTCGCGCAGGCAGATCCGGCACAGGCCGAACTTGCGGTAGACCGAGTGGGGACGGCCGCAGCGCTGGCAGCGGGTGTAGCCGCGCACCTTGAACTTCGGCTTCTTGTTGGCCTGGTTGACCAGGGCGGTCTTCGCCATGTCAGTTCTCCTTGAAGGGGAAGCCGAGCGCCTTGAGCAGGGCGCGGCCCTCGTCATCGTTGGTCGCCGTGGTGACCACGGTGATGTCCATGCCGCGGACCCGGTCGATCTTGTCCTGGTCGATCTCGTGGAACATCGACTGCTCGGTCAGACCGAAGGTGTAGTTGCCCCGGCCGTCGAACTGCTTCGGCGAGAGGCCACGGAAGTCGCGGATACGCGGGAGCGCGACCGAGACGAGCCGGTCGAGGAACTCCCACATCCGGTCGCCTCGCAGCGTGGTGTGCGCGCCGATCGGCATCCCCTCGCGGAGCTTGAACTGCGCGATGGACTTGCGAGCCTTCGTCACCTGCGGCTTCTGGCCGGTGATCGCGGTGAGGTCGCGGATCGCGCCCTCGATGAGCTTGCTGTCCTTGGCGGCGTCGCCGACGCCCATGTTGACGACGACCTTGACGAGGCCGGGGACCTGCATGACGTTCTCGAAGGAGAACTGCTCCTGCAGGGAGCCCTTGATCTCGTCGCGGTAGCGCGTCTTGAGCCGCGGAGCGGCGGCAGACTCGGTGGTTTCCAGGGTGTCAGTCATCTCAGAGGTCCTTGCCCGAGCGGCCCGCGACGCGGACACGGCTCGACTTCGTACGACCGTCACGCTCGACGCTCTCGACGCGGGTCTTGATCCGGGTCGGCTTGTTGTCCTCCGGGTCGACGACCGCCACGTTGCTCACGTGGATCGGCGCCTCCTGGACGACGAGGCCGCCGGCCTGACCGCCGACGCCCGCCTTGGTGTGGCGGGTGACGCGGTTGACGCCCTCGACGACGACGCGCTGGGTCTCGGTGTGAACGGCGATGACCTTGCCCTGCTTCGCCTTGTCCTTGCCGGACAGGACCTGCACGAGGTCACCCTTCTTGATCTTCATCTTCGCCATGGCTCAGAGCACCTCCGGCGCCAGCGACACGATCTTCATGAACTTCTTGTCACGCAGCTCGCGGCCCACCGGGCCGAAGATGCGCGTACCACGGGGGTCGCCGTCGTTCTTGAGGATCACGGCCGCGTTCTCGTCGAACTTGATGTAGGAACCGTCGACCCGGCGACGCTCCTTGGTCGTGCGGACGATGACCGCCTTGACGACGTCGCCCTTCTTGACGTTGCCGCCCGGGATGGCGTCCTTGACCGTCGCGACGATCGTGTCACCGATGCCGGCGTACCGACGGCCGGAGCCGCCGAGCACGCGGATGCACAGGATCTCCTTGGCGCCGGTGTTGTCAGCCACCCGGACGCGGGACTCTTGCTGGATCACTTGGCCTTCTCCAGAATCTCGACGAGGCGCCAGCGCTTGCTCGCCGACAGCGGACGGGTCTCCATGATGAGGACGCGGTCGCCGATACCGGCGGTGTTCGCCTCGTCATGCGCCTTGACCTTGTGGCTCTTGCGCATGACCTTGCCGTAGAGCGCGTGCTTGACGCGGTCCTCGACCTCGACGACGACCGTCTTGTCCATCTTGTCGCTGACGACGTAGCCCTGGCGGGTCTTGCGGTCGTTGCGCTCAGCTGCGCTCACGGTCTCATCCTTCACGTTCTCGCTCACTTGCCCTCACCTGCCGGTGCCTGGCCGATGCCGAGCTCGCGCTCGCGCATCTCGGTGTAGATCCGGGCGATGTCCTTGCGGACGGCGCGGAGCCGACCGTGGGACTCCAGCTGACCGGTGGCCGACTGGAACCGGAGGTTGAAGAGCTCCTCCTTGGCCTTGCGCAGCTCGTCGACGAGACGGTCGTCGGCCAGCTCACGCAGGTCCGTGGGAGTCAGGTCCTTGGAACCGACTGCCATCAGATGTCACCACCTTCACGCGCGACGAAGCGGCACTTCATCGGCAGCTTGTGCATGGCCAGGCGCATGGCCTCACGGGCGATCTCCTCGGAGACGCCGGAGACCTCGAACATCACGCGGCCGGGCTTGACGTTGGCGACCCACCACTCGGGCGAGCCCTTGCCGGAACCCATGCGGGTCTCAGCCGGCTTCTTGGTCAGCGGACGGTCGGGGTAGATGTTGATCCACACCTTGCCGCCACGCTTCATGTACCGCGTCATGGCGATACGGGCCGACTCGATCTGCCGGTTGGTGACGTAGGCCGGCTCGAGAGCCTGGATCCCGTAGTCACCGAAGGCGATGGTCGAGCCGCCCTTGGCCATGCCCGAACGCTTCGGGTGGTGCTGCTTGCGGTGCTTCACTCGACGAGGAATGAGCATCAGTCGTTCTCCCCTTCGGTGCTCGGCGCGGCAGCCGCGGCCGGAGCCTCGGCGGCGGGCGCCTCGGCAGCAGGAGCCTGCTGGTCGTTGCGACGGGCGCGGGCCGGACGGTCGTCACGGTCGCGGCGGGGGCCACGACCACGCGGAGCGGCGGTCGCCTGCTGAGCGGCGAACTCCTTCTCCGTCATGTCGCCCTTGTAGATCCAGACCTTGACGCCGATGCGGCCGAAGGTCGTGCGGGCCTCGTAGAAGCCGTAGTCGATGTTCGCCCGGAGGGTGTGCAGCGGCACGCGACCCTCGCGGTAGAACTCGCTGCGGGACATCTCGGCACCGCCGAGACGGCCGGAGCACTGGATCCGGATGCCCTTGGCGCCGGCGCGCTGCGCGGACTGGATGCCCTTGCGCATGGCGCGACGGAAGGTCACCCGAGCAGCGAGCTGCTCGGCGATGCCCTGGGCGACGAGCTGGGCCTCGATCTCGGGGTTCTTGACCTCGAGGATGTTGAGCTGGACCTGCTTGCCGGTGAGCTTCTCGAGCTCGCCGCGGATCCGGTCGGCCTCGGCACCACGGCGGCCGATGACGATGCCCGGACGCGCGGTGTGGATGTCGACGCGGACCCGGTCGCGGGTGCGCTCGATCTCGACGCGCGCGATGCCGGCTCGCTCCATGCCCGTGGACAGGAGCTTGCGGATCGCCACGTCCTCCTTGACGTAGTCGCGGTAGCGCTGACCCTCCTTGTTGGAGTCGGCGAACCAGCGGCTCTTGTGGTCGGTGGTGATGCCCAGACGGAAGCCGTGCGGGTTGATCTTCTGACCCATCAGCGGTTCCCTCCCTTCGCAGCCTTCTCGGGCTTGGACGTGACGACGACGGTGATGTGGCTCGTGCGCTTGTTGATCCGACCGGCGCGGCCCTGGGCCCGCGGGCGGAAGCGCTTCATCGTCGGGCCCTCGTCGACGTAGGCGGACTTGACGACGAGGTTGCGCTCGTCGAATGCCTCGCCGGCCTCGTCGGCCTTGACGCGAAGGTTCGCGATCGCGGACTCGACGAGCTTGAGGACGGGCTCAGCCGCACCCTGCGGGGCGAACTTGAGCGTCGCGATGACGGACTGGGTGTCCTGGCCGCGGACGAGGTCGACGATGCGACGCGCCTTCTGCGGGGTGACCCGCAGGTGGCGGACGACCGCACGAGCCTCGAGGGCCTCGGTGGTGGTCTCGGTGGCCATCAGCGACGACGTCCCTTCTTGTCGTCCTTCACGTGACCGCGGAAGGTGCGGGTCGGGGCGAACTCGCCGAGCTTGTGGCCGACCATCGCCTCGGTGACGAACACCGGGACGTGCTTGCGGCCGTCGTGCACGGCGAAGGTGTGGCCGAGCATGTCCGGGCTGACGACCGAACGACGCGACCAGGTCTTGATGACGTTCTTCGTGCCCGCTTCGTTCTGAGCGTCCACCTTCTTCTGAAGGTGGTCGTCGATGAAGGGGCCCTTCTTCAAACTACGAGGCATGTCCAAAGGCTCCTATCAGCGCTTCTTGCCAGTACGACGACGGCGGACGATGAGCTTGTCGCTCGCCTTGCCCGGTCGGCGGGTCCGGCCCTCGGGCTGGCCCCACGGCGACACGGGGTGACGGCCACCAGACGTGCGGCCCTCACCACCACCGTGCGGGTGGTCCACCGGGTTCATGACGACACCGCGGACGGTCGGGCGCTTGCCCTTCCACCGCATACGGCCGGCCTTGCCCCAGTTGATGTTGCTCTGCTCGGCATTGCCGACCTCACCGACGGTGGCGCGGCAGCGCACATCGACGCGACGGATCTCACCGGAGGGCATGCGCAGCGTGGCGTAGGGGCCCTCCTTGCCGAGGAGCTGGATGCTCGTGCCGGCCGAGCGGGCCAGCTTGGCACCGCCGCCGGGACGGAGCTCCACGGCGTGGATCGTCGTACCGGTCGGGATGTTGCGCAGCGGCAGGTTGTTGCCCGGCTTGATGTCGGCCGAGGGGCCGTTCTCGATCGGGTCGCCCTGCTTGAGCTTGTTCGGCGCGAGGATGTAGCGCTTCTCGCCGTCGGCGTAGTGCAGCAGCGCGATGCGCGCGGTGCGGTTCGGGTCGTACTCGATGTGAGCGACCTTGGCCGGCACGCCGTCCTTGTCGTGGCGACGGAAGTCGATGACGCGGTAGGCGCGCTTGTGGCCACCACCGATGTGACGGGTGGTGATACGACCGCTGGCGTTGCGGCCACCGGACTTGCTCAGCGGACGGACGAGGGACTTCTCCGGCGTGGAGCGCGTCACCTCGACGAAGTCCGCGACAGAGCTGCCGCGGCGACCGGGCGTGGTCGGCTTGTACTTACGGATACCCATGGTTACGTTCCTTCTCTTCCGGTCAGCCCTGGCCGCCGAAGATGTCGATCGCGCCCTCGCGGAGGGTGACGATCGCACGCTTGGTGTCCTTGCGCTTGCCCATGCCGAAGCGGGTGCGACGGGTCTTGCCCGGGCGGTTCATCGTGTGGACCGACTCGACCTTGACGTCGAAGATCTGCTCGACGGCGATCTTGATCTCGGTCTTGTTGGCCCGCGGGTCGACGATGAAGGTGTACTTGCCCTCGTCGAGCAGCGCGTACGACTTCTCCGAGACGACCGGACGGATCAGGATGTCGCGGGGGTCCTTGGTGGTGGTCACTTGGTGTCCTCCTCAACCTGCGCAGCAGCGGCCTTGCCACCCGAGACGAACGCGTCGAGCGCAGCCTGCGTGAAGACCACGTCGTCGGCGCACAGGACGTCGTAGGTGTTGAGCTGGTCGGCCCACAGGACGTGGACGTCGGCGAGGTTCCGCACGCTCTTGGTCGCGACCTCGTCGGCGCGGTCGAGGACCACGAGGAGGTTGCGACGCTCGCTGAGCGAGGCCAGGACCGTCGCGACGGCCTTGGTCGACGGGGCGTCACCCTCGACGAGAGCCGAGAGGACGTGGATGCGGCCGTGACGAGCCCGGTCCGAGAGGGCACCCCGCAGGGCGGCGGCCTTCATCTTCTTGGGCGTGCGCTGGCTGTAGTCCCGCGGCACGGGGCCGTGGACCACGCCACCGCCGGCGAACTGCGGCGCACGGGTCGAGCCCTGGCGGGCGCGGCCGGTGCCCTTCTGGCGGTACGGCTTGCGGCCACCACCGCGCACCTCGGCGCGGGTCTTGGTCTTGTGCGTGCCCTGGCGCGCGGCGGCGAGCTGGGCGACGACGACCTGGTGGATCAGCGGGACGTTGGTCTGCACGTCGAAGATCTCGGCGGGCAGGTCGACCGAGCCGGACTTCTTGCCGGCCGGGCTGAGGATCTCGATGGTCGGCACGTCAGGCTCCCTTCACCGCGTTGCGGACGAGGACGATGCCGCCGCGGGGGCCGGGGACGGCGCCCTTGACGAGCAGCAGGCCCTTGTCGGCGTCCACGGCGTGGATCGTGAGGTTCTGGGTGGTCTGGCGCACGCCACCCATGCGGCCGGCCATGCGCATGCCCTTGAAGACGCGGCCCGGGGTGGCGCAGCCACCGATCGAGCCCGGCCTGCGGTGGTTGCGGTGCGCACCGTGGCTGGCCGAGACACCGGCGAAGCCGTGGCGCTTCATGACGCCGGCGAAGCCCTTGCCCTTGGTCGTCGCGGTGACGTCGATCTTCTCGCCGGCGGCGAAGGTCTCGACGGTCAGCTCCTGACCGAGGGAGTAGTCGGGGGCGTCCGCGGTGCGGAGCTCGACCGAGTAGCGGCGGGGCGTGACGCCGGCCTTGGCGAAGTGGCCACCCTCGGGCTTGTTGACCTTGCGCGGGTCGATGGCGCCGTAGGCGATCTGGACGGCCTTGTAGCCGTCGGTCTCCTCGTTACGGACCTGGGTGACGACACACGGGCCGGCCTGGATGACGGTCACGGGGACGAGGCGGTTCTCGTCGTCCCAGACCTGCGTCATGCCGAGCTTCTCGCCGAGGACACCCTTGACGGTCTTGTCGATAGCAGTAGTCATTACGTCGTCCTCGCGATCAGAGCTTGATCTCGATGTTGACGTCCGCCGGCAGGTCGAGACGCATGAGCGAGTCGACGGCCTTCGGCGTCGGGTCGATGATGTCGATGAGGCGCTTGTGCGTGCGCATCTCGAAGTGCTCGCGGCTGTCCTTGTACTTGTGCGGCGACCGGATCACGCAGAAGACGTTCTTCTCCGTGGGCAGCGGCACCGGGCCAACAACCGTCGCGCCGGCACGGGTCACCGTGTCGACGATCTTGCGCGCCGAGGAGTCGATGACCTCGTGGTCATACGACTTCAGTCGGATGCGGATCTTCTGTCCGGCCATCTGAGCCTTTTTCCTTCTCGCCGTCGTGCAGTGGTCTGTGGTTCGTCCCGGCCGGGCCTCCGACCCACGCGGTCGGGTGTGTCGCACCCTCTCCGCGGCGCACGTCATTCCCTTGCGGGCATGACGTCCGAGTCGGCGGTCCGGTCGAGCCGGAACTTGATCCAGCCGGTGTGTCGCCCCGCCCTGGAGGCGGTTCGAGTCGTTGTCACCGGGGTGACGACAGGCGCGTGGAGCACCCGTCGTATGTCAAGCAACCTGACAAGTGTGCCAGAGGGGCGGCGGACGGTCCAAATCACGCGTTGACTCATCCCAGATGCCCGCGTGGGAAGGGTCGTTGACTCATCCGAAGATGCCCGCGTGCGTAAGCATCAAGGATGGAGCTGACGATGGGTACGCGCAAGGCGATCACCAAGGCCCAGCTGGACCGGTGGAGCAAGGCGAGCAAGGCCGAGAAGTCGGCGGTCCTGGACGCGGTGACTCAGGTGACCGGGTGGCACCGCGACCACGCCCGCAAAGCGATCCGTCAGGCGCTGGCCGAGCGGGAACGCGGCGGACCGGCCCCGCGCGTGCCACGCGAGGCGGTGCGGGTGTACGGACCCGAAGTCGTCGACGTCCTCACCCGGTGCTGGGCCGCGTTGGACGGACCGGCCGGCAAGCGGCTGCACCCGGCGCTACCGACCCTGATCGCCAACATGCGACGACACGGCCATCTGGACGGCATCCCAGAAGAGGTCATCACCCAGCTGCTGCAGATGTCACCCGCGACGATCGACCGTCGTCTGGCCGACGCCCGCGTGGGGCTGGTGGCCCGCAAACCGATCAGCCACACCCGCCCCGGCTCGATGCTGAAGTCCTCGATCCCGATGAAGACCTGGCACGAGTGGAACGAGACCAAGCCCGGCTTCGTCCAGATCGACCTGGTCGGCCACGAGGGCGGCGACAACAACGGCGCGTTCTTCTACACCCTGGACGCCACCGACATCGCCACCGGATGGACCGAAGCGATCACCGTGCGCTCCAAGGGCGAACGGATCGTCTCAGCAGGCCTGGAGCAGCTGCGCCTGCGCTTCCCCTTCCACCTCGCCGGGATCCACTCCGACAACGGCAGCGAGTTCATCAACCACCACCTCGCCAAGTGGTGCGACACCCGCCAGATCACCTTCACCCGCGGACGCTCCAGCCACAAGAACGACCAAGCCCACGTCGAGCAGAAGAACTGGACGGTCGTGCGCCGCACCACCGGCTACTACCGCTACGACACCCCCCACGAGCTCGACCTGCTCAACCAGCTCTGGCCGCTGACCTCCCTGCAGGTCAACCTGTTCCTGCCCCAGCAGAAGCTGATCCTCAAAGAACGCACCGGCGCCATCGTGCGCAAGAAGCACGACACCGCCGCCACACCCATGCAGCGGCTCCTCGACCAACACCCCGAGCTGCTCGACCCCCACGACCGCGACCACCTGAGCACCCTGCTCGAAGAAACCGACGTCATCGCCCTGCGCCACCACATCGCCGACATCCAAGGCAACCTCACCGAGCTCGCCCGCCGACGCGGCCGCATCCAACCCAAGGCCCGAACCAACGCGGTCTACCTCAGCCGCCGAAAAGCAGGCCCCACCAAGCGGGCATCTTCAAATGAGTCAACGAAGACAACTACGCGGGCATCTTGACATGAGGCAACAGGAATCGACCTACCACCGCCCCTCGACGAAGGGGTGAACCCGCCCTGACGTGGCGCGTCGCGGGCTACTCCCCCATCCGGTCGTACGGTGCCTGCTGCCGGATCTTGCGGGCCTCCGCGATCGCCTCCGCGCGCTTCTCCTCGGCCTTCTCGGAGGCGCTCGTGTCGCGCGGCGGCAGCTGGATGGTCTCCTCGGCGGCGATCCCCGACTGGAGCTGCCGGGAGCGCTCGAGCTCGGCGTCGAGCTCGGCCCCGAGGAGCAGGACGTTGTTGATGATCCATAGCCACAGGAGGAAGACGATGACGCCGGCGAGCGAGCCGTAGGTCTTGTTGTACGACCCGAAGTTGCTGACGTAGAAGCCGAAGGCCACCGAGGCGAGGATCGCGACGAGGATGGCAACGGCAGCGCCCGGGCTCATCCACCGGAACTTCGGCTGCTGGACGTTCGGGGTGAAGTAGTAGAGCAGGGCGACCATCCCGATGACGAGCAGGAGGATCACCGGCCACTTCGCGATGTTCCAGACGGCCACGGCGGTGCTGCCCAGCCCGATGGTGTCCCCGATCGTGCGCGCCACCCCGCCGGAGAGGGCGACACCGAGGAGGATGAGGCCCGCCATGAGGACGAGCGCCAGTGTGAGCAGGAGCATCTGGGGGCGCAGCTTCCACACCGGTCGGCCCTCGTCGATCTCGTAGATCCGGTTCATCGCCCGCCCGAACGCGCCGACGTAGCCCGACGCGGACCACAGGGCGCCCGCGACACCGGCGACGAGCGCGAAGCCCGCGCCACCGGCGCCGACCATCGAGCGGATCGGCCCCTCGAGCTGCTCGACCGCCTTGTCCTGGCCGAGGTCGCGGACCATGCCCAGGAGGGCCTCCACCGTCGTCTCACCCTGACCGAGAACGCCGAGGAGGGACACGAGCGCAAGCAGCGCAGGGAAGAGCGAGAGCACCGCGTAGTAGGTGAGCGACGCCGCGAGGTCGGTGCACTGGTCACGGCTGAACTGCTTCACCGCGTTCTTCATGCCGAAGCCCAGCGACGGCTTCGCCAGGTCGGTCGGCGAGTCGACCTTGCGGGGGTCGTCCGGGTCGGGGGCGGTCGCGTCCTTGGTGACGGCGGTGCCTTCGCGGGCCATTGGGGTGCTCCGTGTCGTCGCGGGTCAGGGCACCGATCACCATAGGCCGGTGCCGGCGCGCCGAGCCCCGGCAGCAGGCGCTGAATTTTGCGGCACCGGCCTTGGCCCGCTCGAGGTAGTCGAGGAGCATGTCTCGGTAGTCCGGGTGGGCGCACCGCTCGATGATCCGCCGGGCTAGGGGACGATGCAGCTCAGCGCTCGCCCCTTTGCCGTCGACGGGGGGACGAAGGTCGAGGGGTACCCGTTGCGCGCGAAGTCTCCCGAGGCGGCGGATCACCTCGGGGTGGTTCGAGATCTCTTGCGGACGCAGCAGGATGTGCTCGCGGTAGCGCTGGACCCCGGCGTTGAAGCGTTCCACCCCCTCCGGCAGCCGACCCGCGGCGACCTCGGCGTCGAGGAGCTCGATGAGGTCACCGGCGATCGCCCGTGAGGTGTCGTCAGTCGGGGTGGGCGATGCGGGCGGTCACGGTGTCCCCTTCGACGGGTCGATCGGGATACGACACCCGAGCCCAAAGACGACGAAGGGGGTCGCAGCCGGCTGGCTGCGACCCCCTTCGGTGTCTGCGAGAGACGCGTCAGATCACTTGAGGATCTTGGTGACGCGACCGGCGCCCACGGTCCGGCCACCCTCACGGATGGCGAACTTCAGGCCCTCCTCCATGGCGATCGGCTGGATCAGCGTGACCTTCATGTCGGTGTTGTCGCCGGGCATGACCATCTCGGTGCCCTCGGGCAGGTCGACGACGCCGGTGACGTCCGTGGTCCGGAAGTAGAACTGCGGACGGTAGTTGTCGTAGAACGGCGTGTGACGGCCACCCTCGTCCTTGGACAGGACGTAGACAGAGCCCTCGAACTCGGTGTGAGGGGTGTAAGCGCCTGGCTTAGCGATAATCTGACCACGCTCAACATCTTCGCGCTTCAGGCCACGGAGCAGCAGTGCGGCGTTGTCGCCAGCCTCAGCACATA
>JBHWMJ010000290.1:0-9048 GCA_043423105.1 Marihabitans sp. | reverse complement strand
ATTCTTGACCGGGACCGGCTCACGGGGCCACGGGGATCGCCGAAGCCGCGTCCGCCCCGACGCCGTAGTGCCCGGCGTCGCCGTCCCGCTGCTCGACGAGCGCGAGGACGGTCGCGGCCTCCCCGAGAGCGGTACCTGGGGCGTCCACGGTGCTCAGGCCTTCGCTCAGCCCGCTGTCGGACCGAGCCAGCGTGGTCGGCGAGACGTCACCAGATGCGGCATCTGCGTCACCGGCGAGGAGGACGACCCCGCTCGACCGGACGTCAAGGGCCTGCGCCAGCTCGACCCAACCCCGTGCCGTGTCCTCGGCCTGGGGGTCGGCTTCGGCCGGGTCGTCCTGCGGTTCTCCCTGGACGGGTCCCCCGAGGACGACGATGAGGTCGGAGGGGTCACCGAGCTCCCCGTCATCGCTGACGAGACCGGCGTCCGCCAGCTGCTCGAAGGCTGCCGCCCGCTGCGCGGCACCCGGCGCCGGAGAGACGTCCACGGTGCGGCCCCCGAGGACGGTCCCCAGGATGCTGTCCAGGGTGATCTGCGCGCTGTCCGGCCGTCCGAGCGCTCGCAGCGCCTCGCGAAGGGCCTCGGCGCGGGCAGCGTCCGCCTCCTCACCGGGGGCAGTCCACGCCGCGTTGACCGACACGGCCGGGCCGACGGTCGCACCGGCGTCCTCGAGGGTCTCCTCGAGATCCCGGGCAGCCGAGTCCTCCGACTCGGGGAGCCGAACCACGGCCACCCGTGCTCCCTCCAGCTCGCCGGCCAGGACACCCGGGAGGACCTGCCGCTCGAAGCTCTCCCTGGCCTCGCCCGCCCGTTCCTCGCGTGTCAGCTGTCGGCGCAGCTCCTCCTTGTCGGCCCGCAGCCGGTTCACCTCGCTCGTGATCGTGGCGCCGATGTTGTCGTTGAGCGGTCCGGCTCCGAGGACGATGCCCACCGACAGCGCGATGAGCACCGCCGCCAGGGAGACCATGTGGAAGCGGAAGTCGATCATGTGAGGATCCCCGTGAGTGCGGCCCAGAGGTCGTCCCACCAGGCACCGATGATCTGGAGCAGGGCGCGCCCGGTGGGCGTCGCCCAGAGCGCGACGAGGAGCGCGACCACCCCGACGAGAGCCAGGGCGAGCATCGACCAGGCCGAGATCCTCGCCCGGTAGAGCCGGCTGACCCCCTTCGCGTCGATGAGCTTGCCGCCGACACGCAGGCGGGTGAGGAAGGTGCTCGCCATCCCAGCTCGCCCCTTGTCGAGGAACTCGACGAGGGTCGCGTGCGTCCCGACCGCGACGATGAGGCTCGCGCCGCAGTCGTCGGCGAGGAGCATGGCGATGTCCTCACTCGTGCCGGTCGCCGGGAAGACGACGTGATCGGTGATCCCCAGCGCCTCGACCCGTTCGACACCCGGAGCCCGCCCGTCGCGGTAGGCGTGGACGACGATCTCCGCACCGCAGGTGAGGGTGGCGTCCGAGACCGAGTCCATGTCACCGACGATCATGTCCGGGCGGTGCCCGGCCTCGACAAGGGCATCGGCACCTCCGTCGACACCGATGAGCACGGGCTTGTACTCGCGGATGTAGTGGCGCAGCGCCACGAGGTCTTCCTTGTAGTGGTAGCCGCGCACGACGATGAGCGCGTGCCGGTGGGCCAGGTCGGTGCGCACGTCGGGGATGCCGACGCCATCGAAGAGGAGGTCGCGCTCCTTGAGCATGTACTCCATCGTGTTCTCGGCGAAGGCCTCGAGCTGGGTCGTGAGCCCGGCGCGGGCGTCGACCATGGCCGTGGTCACGGACTCGACCGTCAGGACGGACCCGGCGACCTCGACGTCGCCGCTCACGAGGACGGTGCCGTCGACGACCCCGGAGGCTCCTTCGCGCAGCTGGTCCATCACCTGCGGGCCGACGGCGTCGAGGAGCGGGATACCCGCCTCGACGATCGCTTGAGGCCCGAGGTTGGGATAGCGCCCGGTGATCGAGCGGGACGCGTTGACGACGGCCGCGGGACCGCAGGCCGCGAGGGCCTCGCCGCTGATCCGGTCGATGTCCTCGTGGTCGATGACGGCGATGTCGCCTGGGCGCAGCCGCTTCGTGAGGTCCTTCGTCCGTCGGTCCACGCGCACCGTGCCGTGCAGACCTGGACGGTCCACGTCACGGGTGCTCCGGCGGCGCGTACGAGGGGACATCCCGGGCATCGTCCCACGAAGGCGCTGCTACCCCGAGCAGGCTCGCAGCAGCTCCTCGGCGTGACGCAGACCGGCGTCCGTCCCCGCGCCGCCCATCATCCGGGCCAGCTCGGCGAGCCGGTCCTCGCCCTGGACCTCCATGACGTCGCTGGAGGTGACCTCGCCATCGGTGGACTTACGCACGACGAGGTGCCGGTCGGCGTGAGCGGCGACCTGCGCCAGGTGGGTCACGACGAGCACCTGGCTGCTGCGGGCCAGCGCCGCGAGGCGCGCACCGACGTCCAGCCCGGCACGGCCACCGACCCCTGCGTCCACCTCGTCGAAGACGAAGGTCGGCACGCTCGGGCCGGCCTCGGCCACGGCGACCTCGAGCGCCAGCATGATCCGGGAGAGTTCACCCCCCGAGGCGGCCTGGGTGACCGGTCTGGGCGGCGATCCAGGGTTGGCGGCCAGCATGATCTCGACGGTGTCTGCGCCGTGCGGCCCCATCACGAGAGGACCGTCGGGGGTCTCGACAGCATCGTCTCCCTCGCCGGCGACCGGGGTGACCCGGACCTCGACGAGCGCCTCGGGCATGCCGAGCAGCCGCAGCTCCTCCTGGACCCGAGCGGCGAGCCTCGCACCTGCCTCCGTGCGGGCACGGGTGAGCTCCTGCGCTCGCTCGCGGACCTCGTGGGCGGCTGCCGTGACGATCTCGTCCATCCCGGCGAGCCGGTCGTCTGCCTGCTGCAGCTCGAGGAGCCGCTGCCGGGAGGCATCTCGCCGCTCCAGCACCGCGTCGATGTCCGTCCCGTAGCGCCGGGTCAGCTCACCGAGCCGAGCCCGACGCTCGTGGATGGCCTCGAGGCGGGCAGGGTCCGCGTCGACTGCCGTCGCGTATGAGCTGAGGTCCGCCGCGACGTCGGCGACGAGCGCCCGGATCTCCGCGAGCCGCTCCCGCAGCGGCTCGAGGGCGGGGTCTGCCTCGACGAGGCCGGTCACCGCCTGCTCGGCCTCGGCGACGAGACCCAGCGCGTCGGGGCGCTCCGGGAGGTCACCGTCGGCGAGCAGCGCGTGGGCTGATGCGGTGCCGGTGCGCAGGTCGTCGGCGTGGGCGAGCCGCTCGCTCTCGGCGCGCAGCTCGTGGTCCTCGCCAGGGAGCGGGTCGACGTCGTCGATCTGCTCGAGCTGGTAGGTCAGGGCATCGACCTCCTGGCGCCTGGCCTGCTCGTCGGTCGTGAGCCGCTCGAGCTCTGCACGCACCTCGAGCCAGGCCCCACGGGCGTCGCGGTAGGCCGTGGCGACGGCGCGCAGCGGTGCCCCTGCATAGCTGTCGAGCACCTCGCGGTGCTGGGCCGCCTGGCGCAGGCGCCACTGGTCGGCCTGGCCGTGGAGCGCGACGAGGCCCTGGGTGATCTCGGCGAGACTGCCGACCGGCACCGTGCGGCCGCCCGCGTGGGCCCGGCTCCGACCGGTCGACCTCAGCACGCGGCTGAGTGCGAGCACCCCGTCCTCGATCGCGGCGCCGGCCTGCTCGGCCGCACGAGCGCTCGTCACACTGGCGCCGGGCACCTCGATGACCGCATCGACAGAGGCCTGGTCGGCGCCGGCACGGACCAGCCCGGCGTCGGCCCGGGACCCGAGCAGGAGCTCGATGCTCGAGACGAGCATCGTCTTGCCTGCACCGGTCTCGCCGGTGAGGACGGTCAGCCCGGGATGGAGCTCGACGGTCGCGTCCTCGATGACGCCGAGGTCGCGGATCCGGATCTCCTCGATCACGGACGGTCCCCGTCGGCGTCACGATCGTCGCGCGGGTCCTCGCGACGTCCCCGCCACCCCTCGACCCTCAGGTCGAACTTCGCCACGAGACGGTCGGTGAAGGAGGAGCTCGTGAGGCGGGCGAGGCGGACCGGCTCGCCGGAACGCCGGACCTCGATCCGTGACCCCGGCGGCAGGTCGACGGATCGCCGGCCGTCGCACCACAGGACGCCGTGCCCCTCCGTGCCGGCCACGAGGTCGACGGCCAGTGGCGAGGAGGGCGAGAGCACCATCGGCCTAGCGAAGAGCGCGTGGGCGCTGATCGGCACGACGAGGAGCGCCTCCACCCCCGGCCAGACGATCGGTCCGCCCGCGCTGAAGGCGTAGGCCGTCGACCCGGTCGGGGTGGCCATGACGACGCCGTCGCACCCCCACGTGGAGAGGGGTCGGCCGTCGATCTCGACGGTGAGGACGAGCATCCGCTCGGCCTTCTCGACCGTCACCTCGTTGAGGGCCCAGCTCTCGGCGAGAACGGCGCCGTCGAGGGTGCAGGTCACCGCTAGCGCCATCCGCTCCTCGACCGTGTACGAGCGGTCGACGATGTGCTCGACAGTGGCGTCGAGGTGCTCCCGCTCGGCCTCGGCGAGGAAGCCGACGTGCCCGAGGTTGACCCCGAGGACCGGGACGCCGCTGCCACGCGCGAGCTCGGCGCCACGCAGGATCGTCCCGTCGCCACCGAGGACGACGACGAGCTCGCAGCCGACCGCGGCCCCGCCGGGCCCTGTCTCGGCGGGCACCACCTCATGCTCCCGACCGAGCGGGCCGTCGAGCAGCTCGCCCGTGGGGAGCGCCGTCTCGATCCCCGCGGCGGCGAGACGGTCGATGACCTCGCCGGCGACCTCGAGCGCCTCGGGGCGCCCGGGATGGGCGACGAGGAGGATGCGGCGGGTCATCGGGGTCCTTCCGTGCTCGTGATCTCGGCGATGCGTCGCTCCTGAGCCTGCCACGTCAGACCGACACCTCGCCGTCGGGTCAGGTGCACGAGGTACTCGATGTTGCCCTCACCACCACTGATCGGGCTCGTCATGAGACCACGGATGCCGAGGCCGCAGGCCGCGGCCTCCTCGAGCACCCCCCTGAGCGCGTCGGCGCGGGCTCGCGGGTCGGTGACGACCCCGTGCTTGCCCAGCCGCGCCCGGCCCACCTCGAACTGCGGTTTGACGAGGAGCACCGCCTCGCCGTCTGCCGCGAGGGTCGCGGCGACCGCCGGGAGCGCGAGCCGGAGGGAGATGAAGCTGAGGTCTCCGACGGTGCGTTCGACCGGTCCCCCGAGGTCTCGAACGGCGAGGCCCCGGACGGTCGTGCCGCTGAGATCCACGACGCGTGGGTCCTCGGCGATCTCGGGTGCCAGCTGGTCGTGGCCGACGTCAAGTGCGATGACCTGGCTGGCCCCACGGTCGAGGAGCACCTGGGTGAAGCCGCCGGTGCACGCCCCGAGATCGAGGCACCGCCGGCCCTCGACCTCCCAGCCCTGCGACGCGAAGGCCTCGAAGGCACCGACGAGCTTGTGCGCGGCCCGGCTCACCCAGCGCGCATCGTCGCCCGCGACGGTGATCTCGGCCCCCTCGGGCACGCGCACGGAGACCTTCGCCGCCGTCCTTCCGTCGATACTCACCAGCCCACGGGCGACGAGGTCGGCGGCCTGGCCCCGTGATCGCGCGAGGCCACGGGTCACGAGGGCAATGTCGAGCCGCTCTGCGCGGACGGCGTCAGTCACCGATGTCCCGCAGGCGCTCCTGGAGCGTCTGGAGGACGGCCTCGGAGGCGGTCAGGACCCCATCGAGGTCGGCCGGGTCGACCTGGTCGAGCTCGCGGAGGGCCGCGTCGATGACGAGGTCGTCGGTCTGCAGCGCCGTCGGGGACGAAGGGGTCGGCTCGCTGGTCATGAGGTGCTCTTCTTCGCCGCCGCCTTCGGTGCGGGCTTCGTCGTGGCCGTCTTCTTGGTGGCCGTCCGCTTCGCGGCGGGCTTCTCGGTGGTGGTCTTCTTCGCGGTCGGCTTCTTGGCAGACGACCGCTTCGCGGGCGACGTCGTGGTCCCCGCCTCCTTCGTCGCGGGAGTCGTGGCTGCCGTCTTCTTGGCTGCTACCTTCCGTGCTGCCGGTCGACCCGCGGGCGCATCATTCGAGGCACGGGCCCGCAGCGCCGACGCCGCGGAGGTGAGGTCTCCGGACTCCTCCGCCGGCCAGGCCTCCCCCGCCGTCCTGGCGTCGGAGGCGTTGCTCTGGGCCGTCGAGACGAGGAGTCCGTCGACGAGCCGCACGACGTCGAGCGTGCGGGTCAGCACCCCCTCGGCGACGGAGAGGGAGAGATGGGCGAGCCGGCGTGCAGGATCCACGTCCTCACGCTACCCCGCGGGCCGAGCGGCCCGGGTCATCTCCTCCCGGCACGATGACGGGTCGAGGACCCCTTCATCGGTTGCCGCCCAGAGTGCGTCGAGCGCTGCGCGGAGCACGTCGAGACCGCCGCCGGACGTCTCGAGCCCGTGTTCACCGACCCGTGCGGCACCTGGCCCGCGGATCCACCACCCTTCCCGCAGGCGTCGCTCCGGGTAGGGGTCGAGCAGGCCCCGCAGGTCGGGCACGACGTGGTCAGGCCTCATCGCCGACGGAGCGGCCGCTGCGTCGGTCCATCCGTGCACACCGGTGAGCACCAGGGCGCCTCCGGTGCCGGTGGCCACCGCGCCGGCGATGTCGGTCTCGAGCCGGTCCCCCACCGCGAGCACCTGAGAGGGCTCCAGCCCGAGGCGTTCTGCGGCGATCTGGTACATCGGCGGCTCGGGCTTGCCGATGACGTCAGGATCCAGGCCGGCAGCCGCGCGGACCGCGGCTACGAGAGAGCCGTTGCCCGGGGCCGTCCCACGCTCCGTCGGCAGGGTGAGGTCAGCGTTCGTGGCCACCCAGCGCGCCCCCGCCTGCACCGCGTACGCAACCTCCGCGAGGTCGGTGGCACACACGTTCGGGCCGTATCCCTGGAGCACGGCGTCGACCCGGGTACCAGCGCCGGCCTCAGCGGGCGAGACCGGACGCAGACCGACCTCTGCGAGGGCGGCTCCCACCCCTTCGCCCCCCACGGCCAGGACCGGCGCACCGGCCTCGAGCTGCCGAGCGAGAACCGCGGCTGCCGCAGTGGAGCTCGTCACCACCGAGGCGACCTGCAGCTCGATCCCGAGATCGCGCAGATGCCCCGCGACGTCCGTCGGAGTCCTCGACGCGTTGTTCGTCGCGTACACGACCCGCTGCTCGAGGCCGTTGAGGATCTCTACCGCATGCGCTACCGGCTCGGGACCCCGGTAGACGACCCCGTCGAGGTCACAGATCACCCCGTCGTAGCGGTCGATCAGCCGATCTGCCATCGTCAGTCCTGGACGTCGTCGCCCGAGAGGTCGTCGGCGTCGCTCTCCTCGACGACCGCGACGCCGTCGAGCTCGTCAACCCGCTCTCCTGCATCGGTGAGTCCTTCTTCGTCCGCGATGGCCGCACGCGCGAACCACTCACGCGCATCGCTCTCACGACCGGCCTCGAGCAGCGCATCGGCGTAGGCGTAGTAGAGGCGTCCCGACCACGGACGGGTAGGGCCCTCGACCGAGCTCTGGAGGGCGAGGACCGCTGCCTGCGGCTGGCCCATGTCACGTCGGATGCCCGAGCCGACGATGAGCATCTCGATCTGGTCCTCCGGACCGAGCGCCCTGGCCTCCGGGGAACGCAAGAGCTCGAGGGCCCGCTCGGGGCGCCCGAGGCCCCGTTCGCAGTCGATCATCAGCGGCAGGAGGTGCGAGGACCCGCTGAGCCGCCGTACCGTCCTGAACTCGGTGAGAGCGCGGGCGTAGTCCCCCATCCGGTAGGCCACGAACCCGAGAGCCTCGCGGGCGGCCGGGACACGTCCCGCTCGCCGGACGACCGTCTCGGCGTGCGCCAGGGCAGCCGGGTAGTCCTCCTCCTCGAGACGCCGCGCCACCATGACGAGGTGCTGCGCCACACCCTCGGCGTTCTCCTTGCTCAACGTCCGCAGCTGACCACGCACAGAACGATCGATCTCTGACCCGGTGACGTCGTCGTCGATGGCGGGCTCCGGCCGTCGACCTTCCTTCGGGACGAGCCGAGATCCCGATGTCCTGGCATCACGGTCGGCGCCGCCCCGGTCCGGCCGACCACGCCCGGAGCTCGACCGTCGAACTCCTCCAGCGTCACGGCCTCGGTCCCCTCCTCGGTCGGAACCTCCGCCTGCACGACCACGATCCACGCGGCCCCGATCGTTCCGGTCCCGACCACCGCCGGATGACGACCGGCTCCGACCGTCATCGGAACGCCGACTGCGCTGCTCGTCCACCGTGTGTCTCCTTCTCTGGGGGCGCTCACCAGGCTAAGCCGTGCACGTGCGAGCACAAAGAATCCGAACGCAAGAAACGCCCTGCTCGGCGAACCGAGAGGGCGTCTCTTGAAAGTATGTCCGGCTGCGTCCTACTCTCCCACACCGTCACCAGTGCAGTACCATCGGCGCTGAAGGGCTTAGCTTCCGGGTTCGGAATGGAGCCGGGCGTTTCCCCTTCGCTATGACAGCCGAAACTCTATGGAGATATCAGGTCTCCCGACCGTATCTCGGGAACTGCACAGTGGACGCGAATATCAGAACTTCAAAGAAGTGTGTATCAAGTTATCGGCTTATTAGTACCAGTCAGCTACATGCATTGCTGCACTTCCACATCTGGCCTATCAACCCAGTAGTCTACTGGGAGCCTCTCGGAGCAAGCTCCATGGAAACCTCATCTTGAGACGTGCTTCCCGCTTAGATGCTTTCAGCGGTTATCACTTCCGAACGTAGCCAATCAGCGGTGCCCTTGGCAGGACAACTGACACACCAGTGGTTCGTCCAACCCGGTCCTCTCGTACTAGGGTCAGCTTCTCTCAAGTTTCCTACGCGCACAGAGGATAGGGACCGAACTGTCTCACGACGTTCTAAACCCAGCTCGCGTGCCGCTTTAATGGGCGAACAGCCCAACCCTTGGGAGCAACTCCACCCCCAGGATGCGACGAGCCGACATCGAGGTGCCAAACCATCCCGTCGATATGGACTCTTGGGGAAGTC
>JBHWMJ010000277.1:0-6361 GCA_043423105.1 Marihabitans sp. | reverse complement strand
CCGCTCGCGGGTGCGCTGGGCGACCTTGCTGACGCGCTCGCCGAGGACCTTGCCGCTCTCGGATGCTGCGGCGAGGGTCCCGGAGACCGCGGCGGCTGCGACAGCGGCCGCAGCCGGTCGGCCCGAGCGATCAGTGCCCTGCCCGGCCTCGGAGGTGTCCCCGTCGGAGCGCGGCGTCGTGGAGTCGTCGCTGCCCGGTGCTGCGGTCGACGGGCTCTCCGGCTGATCGTCAACGGCCCGGCTGCCGACCGGCAGGACCGCGGTGTCCTCCGTCGTCGGATGCGCCGGTGCCGCGTGGTCGACCGGCCGGTCGGTCGTCTCAAGGGCCTCGGCGGGCGGCTCGTCCTCGACGACAGGGCCCCGCGACCAGGGGGCGATCGATGCGGCGTAGTCGCCCGGCGAGCTCGGTCCGGCCTCGTCGGCGAGGGTCTCGCGGCAGATCGTGTCGAGGTCGCCGGGCACCCCGACGGCCAGGTGCGAGGGGGGCAGCACACCGGTGGCGTCGCGCGGAGCGTCGGGCAGGGCGGTCTGGCTCTGGAGCGGCCACGAGCCGGTGAGGCCGGCGTAGGCGAGGGCGACGACCGCGGTGGCGTCGTCGGCGTCGGCGTCGTGCTCCTCGTCGTCGATCCCGAGGAGGGCCGCGTCGACTGCCAGTCCGCGGACGCGCACGGACCCGTCGTCCCCGACGAGGACACTCTCGGGGACGAGCGCGAGGTGGTGCAGCCCGCGACCGCGGGCCGCCTCGAGGACGACGGCGACCTCGCCGGTGATCCGCCGGATCTCCTCGGCCGGCAGGCCCGACCCGATGAGCTCGCTCAGGGGGCGGTCGTCGGGCCGGTGGGCCTCGGCGATCCAGGAGTGCCTGCCGTCTGCGTCGACGTCGAGGACCCGGACGAGGCCGGGGTGGCCGATGCCGCTGGCGCGCCGGGCGGCGTCAAGGGCAGCCTCTGCGTGCTCGTGGTCGGCGGGGAGGATGTGCAGCACGACGTCACGCGCGAGGTCTGCGTCGCGGGCCAGCCAGCGCTCGCTCGTGGGTCGTGCCTCGACCCGTCGCGAGAGGGTGTACCGCCCGAGCGTGGTTCCCGGGTGCACTCCGTGCACGTGGGGCCCCTTCCGTCGTCGTTCCGTGCCGGGGGTCGCCGGCCCCGGTCGCTGCCGCGCCATCCTAGGACGTGGCAGCCTCGCCGTTCGCTACGCGCGCCGCACTCGGCGGGTCACCGGATCGAGCACCGCGGTCACCTCGGCCACGCGCATCCGTGATGCTGCGGCGAGCGCCAGGACGACGAGGAGGCCACCGGAGACGGCGACGACGACGACGGAGGCGAGCCACCCGTCGCCGAGGGTCCGGTCGAGAAGCCAGGCGGCCGCCCCCGCGACGAGTGCTCCCGCACCGCTCGCGACGAGCAGGCGGACGTTCTGCCGCACGACGGCGCCGAGCCCGAGCGGGCCGAGCCGGCGTCGCAGGATGGTCAGGCCGACGACAGCGCCGAGGACGTTGCTCACGGTCTGCCCGACGCCGACCCAGGTCGCCGCCTCGCCGAACGGCCGGGTCAGGGCGAGGAGCGTGAAGCTCACGGCGGTGCCGGTGACGAGCAGCTGGAGGACGAAGGGGGTTCGTCCGTCCTCGTACGCGTAGCAGGCCCGCTGGACGAGGTAGAACCAGCCGTAGGGGACGAGCCCGAGCGCCATGGCGACGAAGACGCCGGTCGCCAACGCCGCCTCGTCGCCCGGGGTTCCGGGGAGGACCGCCCGGAGGATCCAGGGGGCGAGCAGGACCATGGCGACCGTGCCCGGGATGAGCAGCACGGCGGGCATCCGCATGCCGCGTCGCAGGTCGGCCGTCACGGCGGCGGTGTCGCCGTCCTGTGCGCTGTGGCTGAGCCGGGTGAAGATCGCCGTCACGAGCGAGACGGTGATGATCGAGTGCGGGAGCATGAAGATGAGGAAGGCGAAGCTGTACGCGTTGAGGCCGGCGGCGAGCTCACCGGCGGCGTCCGCCCGCTCGGTGGCGCCGGTGAGCACCCGGGTCGTCACGAAGTAGCCGAGCTGTCCGACGGTGACCGCGGCGAAGGCCCACATCGCCATGCGGGAGGCGGCTCCCAGCCCGCTGCCGCGCAGGCCCCACGTGGGGCGGTAGCGGAAGCCGATGGCGCGCAGCGGCGGGAGCAGCACGAGCGCCTGGACGATGATCGAGAGCGTCGCCGACCCGGCGAGGACCCAGATCATCGTCGCGTCCCAGGACCCGACCTCGGTGGACTGCCCGCGCCCGGTGAGGAGGAACCAGGCCAGGCCAGCGATGGCGACGACGTTGGCGAGCGCGGGGGCCCACATGAAGGCACCGAAGCGGCTGTGGGCGTTGAGGACCTGGCCGAGCAGGGTGTAGAGGCCGTAGAAGAACATCTGCGGGAGGCAGATGAAGGCGAAGGCGATGGCCAGCCCGCGTGCGTCGTCGCTCCAGCCCGAGCTGACGACGAGGCGCACGAGCAGCGGCGCGGCGAGGGTGAGCAGGAGCGTCGCCAGGCCCATGATCGTCATGGCGATGGTCAGCAGGCGGTTGACGTAGACCTCGCCGTCGTCGCGCCGGGCCGCCTTGGCGATCTGCGGCACGATGACGGCGTTGAGCACGCCGCCCGCGAGGATGAGGTGGAAGAGGTTCGGCAGGGTGTTCGCCGCGTTCCACGCGTCGCCGACGAGGCCGGCGATGCCGACCACCGCGATGGTCATCGTCTGCCGGACGAGGCCGAGGACACGGCTGACGAGGGTCCCGGAGGCCATGAGGGCCCCGGAGCGCGCGATGGAGGGCGTCTCCTGGGGGCGTGAGCGCTCGGTCATCGGCTCCTCGGCAGGGGCAAGGGTTCAGGGGCGACGTCGAACGCTACGCCACCGTCCGACGAGCACGAGGAGGATCGCCGCGGCACCGATGGCCCAGTAGATCCAGATGCCCGTCGGGCTGACCCGGACGCGGAGCTCGGACTGTGGCGCCAGCTGGCGACCGGACGGGTCGGTCACCTCGACGGAGATCGGCACGCGGCCCGGGGCCAGGGCGGTGGCCTGGACGGTGACGGTCCGGCGCGACCGGGGGGCGACGGTGACCGGTTCGGGGTCGTCCTCGATGCGCAGGATGTGGGTGTCTGGCCGGAGGTGGACGTGCAGGCCCTGCAGCGTGATGTCGGTGTGGTTCTCGACGGTGACCTGGAGTCGTCCGGTCTCGGCGAAGAAGTTGACCTCGCCGGAGGGGATGCGCAGGTCGCGGGTGATCCGCGAGATGTCCTCGTGCTGCTGGGCCTGCAGCGCACGCATCGCCTCCGGTCGGGTGCGCCAGCGCGCCGATGTCAGCTGCACCTGCGCCTCGGAGAGCGTCCGTGACCAGGTCCGGCCGTCCGATCGCACCGTCGCCACGGAGCGACGGTCGCGGATGTCAGCCTGGATGTCGCGGGCTCGGGCGGGGGTGAGGACCGGTGCTGGGGCGTTCTCGAGGGTGGCGGGCAGGTCGATCGTGGCCGAGGCGGCTTCGTCCCCGTCGCGGAGCTCACCGGGCTCCGTCCACGGGATCTCGCCGACCGCTGCTCGCAGGTTGGCGTACGCCTCGGGGTCCGGGCGCCCGTCGCGCGGCGGCACGACGGCGATGGTGCGGACCGTCCCCGGCAGGTCGGCGAGGATCGCGGAGCTCTCCGCGACGAGCCGCTGCGTCGCCAGGGTCGGGCTGAGCTCGCGACCGACGGTCGCGGCGAGGTCCGAGAGCTCGGGGTCGGTGACGATGAGCGGGGTCCCGTCGCGGCTGGCCTGGAAGGCGTGCGGGGTCACCGTGGTGCCGAGGACGGTGCGGGGGACGACGACGGTCGCGGCACCTCCGTAGAGCTCGCGCAGCAGGTCGGCCCGGTCCACGGAGAGGAGCCCGTCGGAGGGCCAGACGACGTCGCCGCGGGCATCGAGCCGCTCGGCGGCCGCGGCAGCCGTGCGGACCTGGGGGCGCAGCAGGGATCGGGTGGGTGGCGAGGTCGCGGCGACGACGTCGGCGTCCGCAGCGGGCAGGATGACGGTGCGGTCCGGGTCGAGGACCTCGGCGAGGGCCTCTGCCCGGGTCGAGCGGGCTTCCTGCTCGGCGGCGGGCAGGCCGCGGTCGGCGTCCGGTGCGTGCTCGGGCAGCAGGAGGGGGTCGACGAGCCACATCTCTCCGGCTCGGGGGCGTCGCGAGGTCGTCTTGCCCAGGGCCGAATCCTTGCCGACCGCTCGTTCCCATGCTGCCGAGCGATCGGCGCCGGGGGCGCCCCACATCTCTTCGGTCGCCGGAAGGGTCACCGGGACGCCCCAGAGCAGCCTCAGCGGCTCGTACTCCTTGGCCCGGTGCACCCCGATGAAGGTGCGGACGGCGGTCGGGCCGGACTGGACGCTCACCGGTGAGACTCCCCACGACCGCCCTGGGGCGAGGTCGGCGGCCGCGACGGTGAGTGTGAAGCTCGCGCTCCTGCCGGGGGCGACGGAGGACAGCTCGGCGTCGTCGAGGAGCGTGCCGGTCGCGGGGTCGGTGGACTCGGACCACCGGGCGATCCCGGCGCGGCTCATCGTCGCGTCCCCCCGCACGACGGAGACCGTGGGTCGCTCGATCGCGCTCTGCCCTCCGTTGGTGATGCGGCCCCGGATGGTCGCCTCGGCCGGCTCGTCGGGCGTGGCCTCGGAGGTGTCGACGACCGGTGTGACCGAGGTGAGGGTGATCGTCGGCGCGTCAGGGGCGGGATCGTCGACCGGGACGAAGGGGGGTGACGCGGCCTGCGCGGTCAGGGTGGACCCGAGGGACGGCGTGAGGAGGGCGAGCGTGGCGAGGACGCCGGCGAGGGCCCTCAGGCGTCCCCCGCCAGACGCTGCCACGCCTCCCTCGCGATCCGTCGTTCGTTGGGGAAGGTCAGGTGGCGGTGGGCCTCGCGCAGCGGGAGCCAGGCGACGTCGACGGCCTCGTGGTCGGGGTCGTTGTCGATCGTGAGGTATCCGCCGATGGCCTCGAGGAGGTAGTGGTGGACGAACTTGTGGATCCGCCGGTCGCTCGTCGCGAACCAGTAGTCGATCGTCCCGAGCTCGACGAGCACCCTGGCCTCGATGCCGGTCTCCTCCGCGACCTCTCGGGCCGCCGTCTCGACGAGCGTCTCCTCGCCCTCGATGTGCCCCTTCGGCAGGCACCACTCGAGGCGTCCGGCCCGGTTGCGACGGGCGATGACGGCGATCCTGGCCTGGCCCTCATGGACGTCGACGACGACCCCGCCGGCGCTGCGCTCCTCGACCGCGGGGAGTCTCCGCGGGGATCGAGGGGCGTGGGCCGGGTGTGCCATGTGGTCACTGTAGCCACACGACTCTGGGAGGCCACTGGACCACGGCGTCGCCCAGGTGGGGCCCTCCAGGCATGTGTCGCGACGGCCGCAGACAGTAGCCTCGGGCGCGTGATGAGGCAGCCTCCCCCGGAGATCCCGGGCCTGAGCTTCGTCCAGCGACTGGGGTCCGGGGGCTTCGCCGACGTGCACCTCTACCGCAAGGAGCTGCCGCAGATGCTCGTCGCGGTCAAGGTGCTACGGACCGCCTCGGGCGACCTGCGCGAGCAGCTCGTCGCGGAGGCCAACACGATGGCCGAGCTCGCCGAGCACCCCTACATCGTGACGATCCTGCGAGCCGACGTCACCGACGACGGCCGCCCCTACCTCGTCATGGCCTACTACCCGCGGCCCAACCTCAGCGCTCGGGCGAAGGCCGCGCCGCTGTCGGTCGCCGAGACCCTCCGGACCGGCGTCCAGCTCGCGAGCGCCGTCGAGACCGCGCACCGCGCCGGGGTCCTCCACCGCGACATCAAGCCCGCGAACGTCCTCGTCACCTCGTACGGCACGCCGGCCCTGGCGGACTTCGGGGTCGCCGGCCGAGCCGGGCTCGTCGACGAGGAGGACGAGGTCGGCGTCTCGATCGCGTGGGCGCCGCCAGAGGTGCTCACCGGGCGTTCCAACGGCTCGGTCGCCGCCGACGTCTACTCGTTGTCGGCCACGCTCTCCTACCTGCTCACCGGACGCACCCCCTTCGAGGCCGTCGGCGGCGACAACTCCCAGGACGCCCTCCTCGCCCGCACCGTCCGCGAGCCGCTCGCGCCGACCGGCCGCAGCGACGTCCCGCCGGCGCTCGAGCAGCTGCTGCGCACCGGCATGGCGAAGGACCCTGCGCACCGGCCGCCGGACGCGATGAGCCTGGCGATCGAGCTGCAGCGGGTCGAGCAGTCCCTCGGTCTGCCGCGCACCGAGATCGTCGTGCTCGACGAGCGCGAAGGGCTGCACACGGAGACGGGCGGCCCCACGACCGTGCGGCCCGCCGCACTGGTCGGCGACGCCACATA
>JBHWMJ010000260.1:0-5152 GCA_043423105.1 Marihabitans sp. | reverse complement strand
CCAGTCCCGACACCCGGGCCGCGGTGACCGCAGAGCGCGCCCTCCTGGCCCGCCTCGAGGCGGGCTGCGCCGCGCCCGTCGGCGCGCTCGCCGAGATCGTCGACGACGTCGACGGGCCCGTCGTCTCCCTTCGTGCCGTCGTCGGCGCACTCGACGGCTCCGTCGAGCTGCGGCGGTCCCTCACCGGGCCGGTCGCCGATGCTGCAGCCGTCGGCCGCACCCTCGCCGAGACCTTCCTCGCCGAAGGGGCGGACGAGATCGCCCCCCTTCGCCCTACCTCCTCCCCGTCCGCGTCAGCACCCACCACGAGCTCCCCGGAGAGTGCACAGTGAGCCCCCGCGCCAGCCGCCCGACCGACCAGCGCCGCCCGAAGCGTGAACCAGCCAGCGTCACCTTCGTGGGTGCCGGGCCCGGTGACCCATCGCTCCTCACGCTCGCCGCGGTGAGGCACCTCGGCCGTGCTGACGCGCTGATCATCGACACGTCCGCACGCGACGACCTCGTCGCCGAGCACCTGCCCGAGGGCGTCGAGGTGGTCGACGCCGGCCACGGCGAGCACGGGCAGCAGCTCACCCACGCCTCCCGCGCCAAGCTCGTCGTCAAGACGGCGAAGGCCCACCCCGGCGGGCACGTCGTGCGGCTCATGGACGGCGACCCGGCGACCTTCAACGGGCTCGCCGAGGAGGCGCGGGCCCTCGCGAAGGCCGGCATCCCCTACGAGATCGTCCCGGGCGTCTCGAGCGTCAGCGCGGTGCCCACCTACGCGGGAGTGCCGCTCACCATGGGCAACGCGAGCAGCGTCCACGTCGTCTCGGTGACGAGCGGGCGCGTACCCGACCTCACGACGTCGACGGGCGACGACATCACCGTCGTCGTCCTCGGCATGCCCGAGCGTCTCGTCGCCGCCCTGACCGCGCTGCGAGAGGCCGGCCGTGCCGGCACGACACCCGTCGCGCTCACCGAGCGCGGCACGACCCGCAGCCAGCGCACCGTCTCGGGCACCCTCTCCGACGTCGAAGCGCTCGCGAAGGGGCTGGAGCTGCCCGCGCTGGCCATCGTGGGTCCGCCGGTCGAGCTGCGCGACGAGCTGTCCTGGTTCGAGACCAAGCCGCTCTTCGGCTGGCGCGTCCTCGTCCCGCGCACCAAGGCCCAGTCCGGCTCCATGGAGGAGCGGCTCGGCGACTTCGGCGCGACGAGCGAGGTCGTCCCGACGATCTCGGTCGAGCCTCCGCGTACGCCGCAGGCGATGGAGCGGGCGGTTCGCGGCCTTGTCACCGGTCGCTACGAGTGGGTCGGCTTCACCTCCGTCAACGCGGTGCGAGCCGTGCGCGAGAAGTTCGAGCTCGTCGGTCTCGACGCCCGCGCCTTCGCCGGGCTCAAGGTGGCCGCTGTCGGCGGCTCCACCGCACGCGCTCTCCAGGAGTGGGGGATCAACCCCGACCTCGTCCCCTCCGGCGAGAAGTCGGCGGCCGGCCTCCTCGAGGACTGGCCTCCGTACGACGACGTCCTCGACCCGATCAACCGGGTCCTCCTGCCGCGGGCCGACATCGCGACTGAGACCCTGGTCGCGGGCCTGCAGGAGATGGGTTGGGAGGTCGACGACGTCACCGCCTACCGCACGGTCCGCGCCTCGCCGCCGCCCGCCCCGACGCGGGATGCGATCAAGGCCGGGGCGTTCGACGCGGTCGCCTTTACCTCGTCTTCCACCGTGCGCAACCTGATCGGCATCGCCGGCAAGCCGCACCCGAGCACCGTCGTCGCCTGCATCGGTCCGGCCACCGCCAAGACCGCCGAGGAGCTCGGTCTGCGGGTCGACGTCGTCGCCTCGGAGGCCGACGCGGTGCGTCTCGTCGACGACCTCGCCGACCATGCCCGCGGCCTCATCGCCCAGGCGCTCGCCGACGGCGAGCCGGTCCGGCGCCCGAGCGAGAAGGTCCCGGTGTCGTCCCGTCGCCGGGCCAAGGCGAAGGGGTGAGCCCGGTGCCCCCCGGGGACGGTCTCGAGGGCCTGGCGGTCCGGCCGCGGCGGCTGCGCTCGTCGGCGCCGATGCGTCGGCTCGTCGCCGAGCACCGGCTGCACCCCGCCGACCTGGTGCTGCCGGCCTTCGTCCGGGAGGGCATCAGCGCGCCGGTCGAGATCGCCAGCATGCCCGGGGTGCACCAGCACACGATCGAGAGCCTCGTCGACCTGGCCCGCGACTGCGTCGCGGCGGGGATCGGCGGGATCATGCTCTTCGGGGTGCCTGAGCACAAGGACGCCCGCGGTAGCGGTGCCGACGACCCGGAGGGCATCCTCAACGTCGCGACCCGAGCGGTCGTGGACGCCGTCGGTGACGAGCTCGTCGTGATGACCGACCTGTGCCTCGACGAGTTCACCGACCACGGCCACTGCGGGGTGCTGACCGACGGTCCCACGGGGCCGGTCGTCGACAACGACGCGACGCTGGAGCGCTACGCCGACATGGCGGTCGCGCAGGCCCGCGCCGGGTCTCACGTGCTGGGGATGAGCGGGATGATGGACGGCCAGGTCGGGTTCGTCCGGGGAGCCCTCGACCGTGAGGGGTTCACCGGCACCGTGATCCTCGCCTACGCCGCGAAGTACACCTCGGCCCTCTACGGCCCCTTCCGGGAGGCCGTGCAGTCCTCGCTCACCGGGGACCGTCGCACGTACCAGCAGGACCCGGCCAACGCGACGGAGTCGCTGCGCGAGCTGGAGCTCGACATCGCCGAGGGTGCCGACATCGTCATGGTCAAGCCCGCCGGACCGCACCTCGACGTCGTCGCGGCCGCCGCCGCCATGTCTCCGGTGCCGGTGGCCGCCTACCAGATCTCTGGCGAGTACAGCCAGCTCGTCGCTGCCGCCGACCGCGGTTGGATCGATCGGGAGCAGGCGATGATCGAGTCGGTGCTGCACATCCGGCGCGCCGGGGCGTCGATCATCCTCAGCTACTTCGCGCTGGAGCTGACCGCGCTGCTCGGCCGGGGGAGGAGCTGACCGATGGCGAGCGAGGACGTGGGCTGGCTCAGCCACGAGGAGCAGCTCGCCTGGCGGGCGTACCTCCGCGGGTCCAGGCTGCTCGACAAGGCCCTCGACGACGACCTGCGAGACGTCTGCCAGCTCACCGAGTACGAGCTCCTCTCGATGCTCTCGGAGGCTCCTGGCCAGCGGATGCGCATGTCGCACCTGGCTGACGACATCGTGCAGTCGCGCAGCCGGGTGACCCACACTGCCAAACGGCTCGAGGACCGTGGATGGGTCCGTCGCGAACGGTCCGCGGAGGACGGGCGTGGCGTCGAGATCCTGCTCACCGACGAGGGTCGGGCCGCGATCGCCGAGATTGCGCCGCGCCACGTCGACTCCGTCCGCAGGCACCTCGTCGAGGCGCTGACCCACGACCAGCTCGTCGCCCTCGGCGAGGCGATGGCAGTCATCCGCGACCAGCTGTGCCCGAACCACCACGAGATCGGGATCGACGACTGACCGAGCGGGGAGCCGTGCGGCGCATAGGTGAGACTGGTCCCATGACGAGCACGAACCGGTCAGCCGCCCTCTTCGAGCGCGCCCGCACGGTCACCCCCGGGGGGGTCAACTCACCGGTGCGGGCCTTCCGCGGCGTCGGCGGCACGCCCCGCTTCATCGCCTCGGCGGAGGGCCCGTGGCTCACCGGCGTCGACGGTAACCGCTACGTCGACCTCATCTGCAGCTGGGGCCCGATGATCCTCGGCCACGCCCACCCTGACGTCCTCGCGGCAGTCTCCGACGCCGCCTCCCAGGGGTTCAGCTTCGGCACGCCGAGCGAGAACGAGGTCGCCCTCGCAGAGGAGATCGTCGCGCGCGTGGAGCCGGTCGAGCAGGTGCGACTCGTCAGCAGCGGCACCGAGGCCACGATGTCGGCGCTCAGGCTGGCGCGCGGCGTCACGGGTCGCAGCGTCGTCGTGAAGTTCGCCGGCTGCTACCACGGCCACGTCGACGCCCTGCTCGCCCACGCCGGATCGGGAGTTGCCACCTTCGCCCTGCCGGACTCTGCCGGTGTCCCGGCCAGCGCCGCGGGCGAGACGATCGTCCTGCCGTACAACGACCTCGCCGCGGTCGAGGAGGTCTTCGCCGAGCGTGGCGAGGAGATCGCCGCCGTCATCACGGAGGCCTCGCCGGGCAACATGGGCGTCGTCCCGCCGGCTCCGGGCTTCACCGAGGGGTTGCGGCGGGTCACCCAGGAGCACGGCGCCCTGCTCATCAGCGACGAGGTGATGACCGGCTTCCGGTGCAGCGCCGCCGGCTGGTACGGCCACGAGACCGGCGAAGGGGGTGCCCACCCGGGCGGGTACCCCTCCGGCGCGCCGGACCTGTACACCTTCGGCAAGGTCATGGGTGGAGGGTTCCCTGCGGCGGCCTTCGGCGGACGCGCCGACCTCATGGCCCACCTCGCCCCCGACGGCCCGGTCTACCAGGCGGGGACCCTCTCGGGGAACCCGGTCGCCACCGCGGCCGGGCTCGCGACGCTGCGGGCGTGCACCCCTTCGCTGTACGACCACCTCGGCCAGGTGGCGGGCACGATCGCGGACGCCGCCTCGCAGGCGCTCGCGGCCGAAGGGGTCCCGCACACGGTCCAGCGGGCCGCGTCGATGTTCTCGATCTTCTTCACCGACGAGACGGTGACGAGCTATGCCGACGCGCAGCGTCAGGACACGGCAGCCTTCGGCCGCTTCTTCCACGCGATGCTCGACGGGGGTGTGCACCTCCCGCCGAGCGCCTACGAGGCGTGGTTCGTCGGCAGTGCGCACGACGACGAGGCGATCGGCGCGGTGCTCGCCGCACTGCCGGCGGCAGCGCGAGCTGCGGCGCAGCAGTAAAGAATTCCGACCCAGTAACGTTGCTATTTCCTGGCGGTAACCGGGGCAATCTCACACGCCGAAGTGGGTGGGCTGCCTCCGTGAGCCGCCTCACGTCACGGTAAGTTGCCCCCGTGGCTACTACGACTTCTTCCGCGCCGGCGCAGCGGGGGGTGCCCCGGTCCACCATCGGTCTGAAGATCATGATGGCGGTGTCGGGGATCATCTTCGTGCTGTACGTCCTCCTCCACATGTACGGCAACCTCAAGGTGCTGGCCGGGCAGGCCGCCTTCGACGAGTACGCCCACCACCTCCGGGAGTTC
>JBHWMJ010000254.1:0-5740 GCA_043423105.1 Marihabitans sp. | reverse complement strand
CCGGCGGCTGTTGACGAAGACGAGCGTGGAGCGTCGTCCGAGGACGAGGTCGACGACCTGCTCCTCGACGTGCGGCCAGATCGAGGTCCGGGCCACCGCACCGGCGGCCGGGCCGGAGAGGTCGTCGCTCTCCTGGCCGAGGTCGGCGAGGTCTGCGACTGGGACGACGACGTCGAGGTCCCACTCCTTCGTCGACGGCGGAGCGACGACCTCGACCGGGCGGCCTCCGGCGAGGTACCGGGCGACCTCGTCGACCGGGCGGACGGTCGCGGAGAGCCCGATCCGTTGCGCCGGCTGGGGGAGCAGGGCGTCGAGACGCTCGAGCGAGAGGGCGAGGTGAGCGCCCCGCTTCGTGCCGGCGAGGGCATGGATCTCGTCGATGATCACCGTCTCGACGCCGGAGAGGGCCTCCCGGGCCTGCGAGGTGAGCAGGAGGAAGAGCGACTCGGGCGTCGTGATGAGGATGTCGCTCGGTGTGCGGGCGAAGGCCCGTCGCTCGTTCGCGGGGGTGTCGCCCGAGCGGACCGAGACGGTGACGTGGGGGACGTCGAGACCGAGCCTCCGGGCGGCGTGACCGATGCCGACGAGCGGGGCGCGCAGGTTGCGCTCGACGTCGACCGCGAGGGCCTTGAGCGGGGAGACGTAGAGGACCCTGCAGCGGGCCAGGCGCTCCTGCGGCGGTGGCATCGACGCGAGCCGGTCGAGCGCCCAGAGGAAGGCCGAGAGCGTCTTGCCGGACCCGGTGGGGGCGACGACGAGGGCGTGGCTGCCGCTGCTGATCGCCGCCCACGCGCCCTGCTGCGCCTGCGTGGGCGCAGGGAAGCTGCTCCGGAACCACTCGCGGGTGGCCGGGGAGAAGCGCTCGAGGATCTCGGGGTCGTCCATGCTCGGGACAGCGTCTCACCTACCGCCGACGACGGTGGCCCTCCCAGGGCTACAGTTCAGTCGTGGAGCGTGGAGCCCGGTCCAGGACCGGCCGGTTGGTGGACCTCCTCGTCGCCAACCCCGCGCGCTCGGTCCTCCTCGGCTTCGCCGCGCTGATCCTGCTCGGCACCGCCCTGCTCATGCTCCCTGTCGCCACCGAGCCGGGCCAGCGCACCAGCCCGATCACGGCCCTCTTCACCGCGACCTCCGCGGCCTGCGTCACGGGTCTGGTCACGGTGGACACGGCGACCCACTGGTCGGCCTTCGGCGAAGGGGTGATCCTCGCCCTCATCCAGATCGGCGGCTTAGGCGTGATGTCGGCAGCCTCGTTGCTCGTCCTCATCGTCGGGCGCCGGATCACCGGTGCGACGGCCATCCTCAGCCAGACCGAGTCACGGACCGTGGAGCACGAGGAGACCCGCACCGTCCTGCGCGGCATCGCCCAGGTCACGCTCGTCGTCCAGGGCACGGTCGCCCTGCTGCTCTTCCTGCGCTTCTGGCTCGGCTACGACATGCCGCTCGGTCGGGCCGCCTACCACGGCGTCTTCCACAGCCTGTCCGCCTTCAACAACGCCGGCTTCGGGCTGCGGCCGGACAGCATCGTCCCGTGGGCAGAGGACCCCTTCGTCAACCTGCCGATCATGGCGGCGGTGATGATCGGAGGCATCGGCTTCCCCGTGCTGTGGGGCCTGCGTCGCCACCTCTTCCGGGTCGGCCGCTGGTCGGTCCACATGCTCGTCACGGTGTGGGTGTCGGTCTTCCTCTGGGTGGCTGGCACGGTCGCCGTCGCCGCCTTCGAGTGGACCAACCCCAAGACCCTCGGCGGGCTGTCGCCGGGCGGCCGGGTGCTCGCGGCGGCCTTCCAGTCGGTCGTCGCCCGCACGGCCGGGTTCAACAGCGTCTCGGTCGGTGACCTCCACCCGGAGACCCTGCTGACCCTCGACGGCCTGATGTTCATCGGCGGCGGCAGCGCCGGCACGGCCGGCGGCCTCAAAGTCGGGACGTTCGCGCTCCTCGGCTTCGTCATCTGGGCCGAGCTGCGGGGCGAGCCGACCGTGCACGCCTTCCACCGCCGCCTGCCGAGCGCGACGATCCGCCAGGCGCTGACCGTGGCGCTGCTCTCCGTCGGGGCGGTCGCCACCGGCACGGCGGGACTGCTCATCGCCACCGACGCCGATCTCGACGTCGTCCTCTTCGAGGTGATCTCCGCCTTCGCGACGGTCGGCATGAGCACCGGCCTCACCCCGACGCTCGGGGTTGGTGGGCAGCTCATCCTCGTCGGGCTCATGTTCTTCGGCCGGCTCGGGCCGATCACGCTCGGCGTCGCCCTGGCGCTGCGCGAACGACCTCGCCGGTACGAGGTCCCGGAGGAGAGGGTGCTCGTTGGCTAGGTACGAAGTGGCCGTGCTCGGCCTGGGCCGGTTCGGCAGCGCGCTGGCGATCGAGCTGGAGCGGGCAGGCAAGAAGGTGCTCGGTGTCGACCCGGACGAGACGCTCGTCCAGGCGCTCGCCGACGACATCCGGCACCTCGTCATCGCCGAGGCCCACGACGTCGAGACCCTGAACCAGATCGGCATCGACGAGGACACCCTGTGCATCCTCGGGATGACCGACGTCGAGGCCTCGCTGCTCATCATGACCGCGCTCACCGGGCTTGGCGTGCGGGAGATCTGGGCCAAGTCCGGGTCCGCCCAGCACACGACCGCGCTCTCTCGGCTCGGGGCGGCCCGGATCATGCAGCCCGAGCGTGAGGCCGGGCTGGCGATGGCCGAGGAGATCCTGTCTGGGCGGTGATCCCGGCAGCTCGCCTCGCCCCGCACCGACCGTCAGTCGGTCGGACGAAGGGGTGCTGCCGGTGGGGTAGCGCGGTCGGCGAGGAGGCCGCCGAGCCGGATGACGACCCAGCTCGTCGCCGCCACGGCGAGGAGGGCTGCGAGGGCCCCGGTCGGGTGGTCGAGGGCGAAGGTCGGCAGCGTCCGATCGGGGACGGCGACGGCGCCGACGAAGGCACCGCACAGCCCGAGCCAGCTGCCGGTCATGGCGCCTCGGTGCGCGCGGACGTCGCCGGCGCGGATGCGCCAGATCCCGAGGGAGAGCGAGACGAGCGTGACGATCGAGAGGACGTGCAGCAGGCTGAAGGACCCGTTGTTGAGGTCGCGCAGACCGAAGGAGGACAGCGCGACGTAGAGCATCAGCCCGACCCAGACCCGGCCGACGAGGACGTGGCGGGCATCCCCCTTCGTCCGGCGCAAGAGCTGGTAGCCGCCGAGCGGCAGCGCAACGAGTGCGGCGGCGAGGTGGGTCACGAGCAGTGCGTCGGTCAAGGCTCAGCCCTCCTCTACCGTCTCGGCGAGCCGACGGACGTCGGCGGCCATGGCCTCCGGGTCGATCCCGAGCGACCGGGCGAGGTCGTCGAAGGAGCTGCCGAGCACTGCGCTCGCGTCATCGACGAGGCGGCGACCCGCGTCGGTGAGGTGGAGCGCCCGGCGGTTGCCCGTCCCAGGGACGCGTTCCGAGGCCATGGCCCCACCCGCAACGAGCGCCGCAACCGTCCGGCTCGTCGCCGGCTCGCTGACCCCGACCGTCTCGGCGAGGTCTCGCTGGGTCAGGCCGGGCTGCTCACCGGTGACGAGCAGGACGACGTAGCGGGAGTAGCTCGTCCCGAGGGCCGCGAGGCGGCGGTCGGCCTCGCGGTCCATGCGTCGCACGAGGACGTGCAGGTCGTGTGCAAGAGTGCTCATGGGCACATACTTGCAGGGGTAACTTAATGAAGCAAGATTATCAGCCAGGCGGTGCGACTCCGCCGAGTGCGGTGGGTCGGCCCAGGGCGCTCCGCTGGATCGCCGGCTGCTGCTGGGTGATGCAGTGGATCCCGCCGCCGCGGTCGTACAGCGGACGAGCGTCGACCCCGACGACCTCGCGGCCGGGGTAGGCGTCGCGCAGCACCGCTAGCGCCTCGTCGTCGCGCGGGTCGTCGAAGGTGCACGCGACGACGCCGCCGTTGCACACGAGATGGTTGATGTAGCTCCAGTCGACCCACCCTTCGTCGTCGCGGAGGGTCCGAGGAGCCGGGACGCGGACGACCCGCAGCGGGCGCCCCTTCGCGTCGGTGGCGGCGAGCAGGACGGCCTCGGCCTCGCGGCTCACCTCGTGGTCGGGGTGCTCCGGGTCGTCCTGCCAGTGGAGCAGGACGACGCCGGGCTCGCTGAAGCAGGCGACGATGTCGATGTGCCCGCGGGTGCCGAACTCGTCGTAGTCACGGGTCAGCCCGCGGGGCAGCCAGATGGCGTGCGTCGCTCCGATCGCCCGTGCCATCTCGGCCTCGACGTCGCCCTTCGTCAGCCCGGGGTTGCGGCCCGGGTCGAGCTGGACGGTCTCGGTGAGCAGCACCGTCCCATGACCGTCGACGTGGATGCCGCCGCCCTCGTTGACGAGTGTCGAGGGCAGGTGCGCGGCGCCGGCGACGTCGCTGACGAGCTCGGCGACCTGCGCGTCGTCGTCCCAGCTCGCCCACTGCTGCGCGCCCCACCCGTTGAAGACCCAGTCGACCCCACCAAGTCGGTCGCCGGCGACGACGAAGGTCGGCCCGATGTCGCGCATCCAGGCGTCGTCGAGGTCTGCCTCGACGATGTCGATCTCGTGCTCGGAGCCGGTGCCGAGGTGCTCGCGGGCCATCCCGACGTCGGGCGGGGTGACGACCATCGTCACCGGCTCGAAGCGGGCCACCGCGCGCGCCACGGCGGCCCACGTGCGCCGCGCATCGTCGGCCTCCTCGTCGGTCGCGCCGAGCGTGTAGCCGGAGCTCGGCCAGGCCATCCAGGTGCGGTTGTGCCGCTCCCACTCAGCCGGCATCCGCCAGTCGGTCATCTCTCGACCTCGGTGCCCTGCGTCACGGCGTGCGGGTCGACGCGCACGTGCTCGGGCTTGATCGGCTCGGCAAGCACGCCGTAGGTGTCGGGCCGCCGGGTCGAGAGGAAGGGGAAGAGCGCGAGCCAGTCGTCGCGCTGCGCGAGATCGAGGTCGGCGACGAGCACCGCCTCCTCGTCGCGCGGCGCCTGGACGAGCACCCGGCCGTACGGGTCGGAAATGAAGGACGAGCCGTAGAAGTCGTTGACCCCTTCGTCGCCGGTGCGGTTGGGCACGACCATGAAGAGGCCGTTGGCGATGCCGTTGCCGACGATGACCTGCTGCCACAGCGGCTGGGTGTCGAAGTCGGGGTGGTCGGGCTCAGACCCGATGGCCGTGGGGTAGCAGAGCACCTGGGCGCCCCCGAGGGAGTATACCCGGGCGACCTCGGGGAACCACTCGTCCCAGCACGTCGGCAGCCCGAGACGAAGGGGGACCGAGGTCGCGACGTCGTGGACGGGGTAGGCGTCGTCGGCCGGCCCGGCCCGGAAGTACTTGTCCTCGTAGTACCCGGCGGTGACGGGGATATGGGTCTTGCGGGTCCGGGCGACGACGTCGCCGTCCGGGCTGACGACGATCGCGGTGTTGTAGCCCAGGCCGTCGTCGGGGGAGATCTCGGCGCGCTCGTAGAGGGAGGCGTGGACGAAGACGCCGTGCCGCGTCGCCGCGGCGCGGGCCAGGGACACCGTCGGACCGTCGTCGAGCGACTCGGCGCCCGGCCCGGGTGCCTCGGTCGGCAGGACGTCGGCGGGGTAGCGCAGCAGCGTGATCTCGGGCAGGAAGACGATCTCGGCGCCGGCCTGAGCGGCCTGACCGACCGCCTCGTCGAGCACCGTGGCGAGCTCGTCGGCGTCCTCTCGCCAGCGGTGCTGGACGAGGGCGACGCGAAGGGGCGGCTGCGTGGGGACGC
>JBHWMJ010000244.1:0-11277 GCA_043423105.1 Marihabitans sp. | reverse complement strand
TCTCTGCCATTGCTGGTGCTTCGTAGATGCCGCGGGACTTGGCTTCGATGATGCGGTTCTCGATCTGGTCGCTCATGCCCAGGCCGTGGCGGCCGCCGATCCGGTTCGCCTCGAACACGAGCGCGACCGGGTCGGTGTACTCCTGGCCGTTGAGGGCGACCGGACGGCCGGCCTCGAAGGTGACGGTGACGTCCTCGGTCGCGATCTCGACCGACGGATCCCAGTACCGCACGCCCATGATCGGCTCGACGGTCTCGAGGGAGACGTTGAGCTCCTCGAGCGTCTTGGCCTCGTGCGTCGCGCCCCAGATGTTCGCGTCGGTGGAGTAGGCCTTCTCGGCGCTGTCGCGATAAGGAAGGTCGCGGGCCGTGAGCCACTGGCTCATCTCGTGCCGACCGCCCAGCTCGGTGACGAACTCCGCGTCGAGCCACGGCTTGTAGATCCGCAGCGCGGGGTTGGCCATGAGCCCGTAGCGGTAGAAGCGCTCGATGTCGTTGCCCTTGAAGGTCGACCCGTCACCCCAGATCGAGACCTCGTCCTCGGCCATGGCCCGCACGAGGAGGGTGCCGGTGACCGCGCGCCCGAGCGGCGTGGTGTTGAAGTAGGTCTTGCCGCCCGAGCGGATGTGGAAGGCGCCGCAGGCGATGGCGGAGAAGCCCTCCTCGACGAGCGGGGCGCGGCAGTCGACGAGCCGGCTGATCTCGGCGCCGTACTGACCGGCCCGGCCGGGGATCGAGGCGATGTCGTCCTCGTCGTACTGACCGAGATCGGCCGTGTACGTGCAGGGGACAGCGCCCTTCTCGCGCATCCACGCGACGGCGACAGAGGTGTCGAGACCGCCGGAGAAGGCGATACCGACGCGCTCGTTGACAGGCAGGGAAGTCAGGACCTTGGACACGCGCTCGATCCTAGGCCAGGCTGATCCCCATGCCTCACCCGCTGGTCATCGCCCACCGTGGGGCGTCCGGCTACCGGCCGGAGCACACGGTCGCCGCGTACGACCTGGCGGTCCGGATGGGGGCCGACTACATCGAGCCCGACCTCGTCATGACCCGCGACGGGGTGCTCGTCGACCGGCACGAGCCAGAGATCAGCCACACCACTGACGTGGCCGACCACCCTGAGCTCGCCGACCGCCGGACGACGAAGGAGATCGACGGGCAGCAGGTCACCGGGTGGTTCGCCGATGACCTCACGCTCGCCGAGCTCAAGACCCTGCGCTGCCGGGAGCGGATCACGGGCCTGCGCCAGCAGTCCTCGATGTACGACGGCCGCGACGAGGTGCTGACCTTCGAGGAAACCCTGCAGCTGCGCGAGCGGCTCAGCGCCGAGCACGGGCGCGAGGTGGGGATCATCCCGGAGATCAAGAGCTCGACCTACCTCCACGGGCTGGGTCTGGACCCCGAGAGCGAGCTCGTGCGCCTCGTCGACGCCTACGGCCTCAACGCGCCCGAGGCTCCGATGTGGGTCCAGTCCTTCGAGGTCGGCAACCTCAGGGCGCTCCGAGAGGAGCACGGCTACCGCGCCAGGCTGTTCCTGCTCATGACCGTCCAGGGCGGCCCCTTCGACCTTGTCGCCGAGGGCACGAGCTACTCGGACCTGCTGAGGCCCGACGCGCTGCGCGAGCTCGCCCGCTGGATCGACGGCATCGGACCGGACAAGAGCCAGGTCATCCCGCGCGAGGCCGACGGGTCCCTCGGGCAGCCGAGCTCCGTGGTCCGCGACGCCCACGCGGCGGGGCTCCTCGTGATGCCGTGGACCTTCCGTGCGGAGAACTCCTTCCTCCCCACCGACCTGCGCGTCGGCGATCACCTCTCGCACTTCGGTCGCGCTATCGACGAGGTCGGGATCTTCCTCGAGGCAGGCGTCGACGGCATCTTCTGCGACCAGCCCGACATCGGGCTCGTGGCCCGCGCGGACTTCCTCGGCACGAGCTGAGGGCCACGACGAAGGGGTGGGACCGCGCGGTCCCACCCCTTCGCCCGGAGGTTTCTCTCAGGCGTCGCCGCCGGCGTTGCCGGACGCCCCGGCGCGGACGTCGAGCAGCGCGTACTTCTCGGCCGCCTTGGCCGGCACCGACGCCTCGACCCAGCCGCGGGCCGCGAGCATCTGCAGCGCCCGGACGGCCATCGACGGGCCGTCGACGTGGAAGAACCGGCGGGCGGCGGCACGGGTGTCGGAGAAGCCGAAGCCGTCGGTGCCCAGCGCCGAGAACTCCTCCGGCACCCACGGCCGGATCTGGTCCTGGACCTGCTTCATGTAGTCCGAGACCGCGACGACCGGGCCGACCCGGTCCTGGAGCACCGAGGTGATGTACGGCGTGCGGCGCTCGGCCTCCGGGTAGAGGAAGGCCTGCTCGTCGCAGTCCATCGCCTCGCGGCGCAGCTCGGTCCACGAGGTCACCGACCACACGTCGGCCACGACGCCCCAGTCGTCGCGGAGCAGCTGCTGCGCCTCGAGCGCCCACGGCATCCCGACACCGCTCGCGAGGAGCTGGCAGCGCGGGGGAGTGCCGCCCAGGCCCGAGTCGTCGCCGGCCGAGTAGAGGTACATGCCCTTGAGCAGGCCGTCGACGTCGATGCCCTCGGGCTGGGCCGGCTGGACGATCGGCTCGTTGTACATCGTCAGGTAATAGATGCGGTTGCGCGACGGGTCGTCGTGGGGCGCATCGCCGCCGTACATCGTCTCGAGGCCGTGCCGCATGATGTGCCCGATCTCGAAGCCGAAGGCCGGGTCCCAGGTGACGACCGCCGGGTTGGTCGCGGCGAGCAGCTGGCTGTGACCGTCGGCGTGCTGCAGCCCCTCGCCGGTGAGGGTCGTGCGACCCGCCGTGGCGCCGAGCATGAAGCCGCGGCTCATCTGGTCGGCCGCCGCCCAGATCCCGTCGCCGGTGCGCTGGAAGCCGAACATCGAGTAGAAGATGTACAGGGGGATCATCGGCTCGCCGTGCGTGGCGTAGCTCGTGCCGGCGGCCGTGAAGGCGGCCACGGACCCGGCCTCGTTGATGCCGGTGTGGATGATCTGGCCCTGGGCCGACTCCTTGTACGCGAGCATGAGGTCCGCGTCGACGGAGGTGTAGTTCTGCCCGTGCGGGTTGTAGATCTTCTTCGTCGGGAAGAAGGAGTCCATGCCGAAGGTCCGTGCCTCGTCCGGGATGATCGGCACGATCCGCGGCCCGAACTCCTTGTCCCGCATGAGGTCCTTGACGAGCCGGACCCACGCCATCGTCGTGGCGACCTGCTGCTTGCCCGACCCCTTGGCCATCTGCGCGTAGGCGTCGTCGCCGGGCAGGCTGAGGTCGCTGTACTTCGTGCGCCGGCTGGGCAGCGAGCCGCCGAGCTTCGAGCGGCGCTCGAGCATGTACTGCACGGCCTCGTCGTCCTTGCCGGGGTGGTAGTACGGCGGGGACTTCGGGTCGGCCTCGAGGACCTCGTCGCTGATCGGGATGCGCAGGTTGTCGCGCAGGCTCTTGAGGTCCTCCAGGGTGAACTTCTTCATCTGGTGGGTCGCGTTGCGCCCGGCGAACGAGGTGCCCAGTCCGTAGCCCTTGATCGTCTTCGCGAGGATGACGGTCGGCTGCCCGGTGTGCTCGGTCGCGGCCTTGTACGCCGCGTAGACCTTGTTGTAGTCGTGCCCGCCCCGCTTGAGCTTCCACCAGACGTCCTCGTCGCTCCAGTCGGCGACCATCTTGCGGGTCCGCGGGTCGCGGTCGAAGAAGTTCTCCCGGACGAACTTGCCGTCGTTGGCGCGGAAGGTCTGGTAGTCGCCGTCGGGCGTCTGGTTCATGAGGTTGACCAGGGCGCCGTCGTGGTCGGCGGCGAGCAGCGGGTCCCAGCCGCGGCCCCAGACGACCTTGATGACGTTCCACCCGGCGCCGCGGAAGAAGGCCTCGAGCTCCTGGACGATCTTGCCGTTGCCGCGCACCGGACCGTCGAGTCGCTGGAGGTTGCAGTTGACGACGAAGGTGAGGTTGTCGAGCTCCTCGTAGGCCGCGGTCTGGAGCAGCCCGCGGCTCTCCGGCTCGTCCATCTCACCGTCGCCGAGGAAGGCCCACACGCGCTGGCCGCTCGTGTCCTTGATGCCGCGGTTGTGGAGGTACTTGTTGAACTGCGCCTGGTAGATCGCGTTCATCGGGCCCAGGCCCATCGAGACCGTCGGGAACTCCCAGAAGTCCGGCATGAGGCGCGGGTGCGGGTAGCTCGGCAGGCCGAAGGGGGTGCCGTCCTCGAGGACGTGCGACTTCTCCTGCCGGAAGCCGTCCATCTGGTCCTCGGAGAGCCGACCCTCGAGGAAGGCGCGGGCGTACATGCCGGGGGAGGCGTGGCCCTGGAAGAAGATGTGGTCGCCACCGCCCGGGTGGTCCTTGCCCCGCCAGAAGTGGTTGAACCCCACCTCGTAGAGGGTGGCCGCCGAGGCGTACGTCGAGATGTGCCCGCCGACGGAGATCTCCGGCCGCTGCGCCCGGTGCACCTGGATCGCCGCGTTCCAGCGGATCCAGGCTCGGTACCTGCGTTCGACCTCTTCGTCGCCGGGGTACCAGGGCTCGTGCTCGGGGGAGATCGTGTTGACGTAGTCCGTGGTCGTGAGCGAGGGGACGCCGACGTTCATCATCCGGGCCCGCTCGAGGAGACGGAGCATGACGTACCGCGCACGGCGTCGACCCTGCTCGTCGACGAGGGAGTCGAGCGAGTCGAGCCACTCCTGCGTCTCCGCAGGGTCGATGTCGGGCAGGTGGGTCGGGATGCCGTTGAGGATCGGGCCGTCGTTGGGCCGGTCGTCGTGGACGGTCACGTCGCACGTCCTTTCGCTACGTCGCTGTTCGCGTCGGACACCGGCAAACGGCGTCCGGGCCCCATCCTCCCACCCGTCGTGTCGGACGTCACATCGCGGGGGTGATGGTTGGATGGCCCGCATGATCGAGCCCATCGCTGAGCCGCTCGACCTGTGGGTCGATGGTGACGTGGAGTGGCGGCCGGTCTCGCCCCGGCTGGCGACGGTGCGGCGGCTCGTCGCGCACGTGAGCTTCGCCCCCTTCGTCCTCGCAGGCGCCGTCGTCGCCGCCCTGTGGTGGCGCTGGGCCGCGATCCCTGCCGCGCTGCTCCTCCTGCTGTGGCTCTGGACGATCTGGTTCGTCGGCCGCCAGGTGAGCGCCATGAGCTATGCCGAGCTGCCGGACGAGCTCGCGATCCGTCGAGGGCGCCTGTGGCGCCGTCTCGTGACGGTGCCGTACGGGCGCATCCAGTACGTCGACGTCCAGTCCGGGCCGTTGCTGCGGCGTGCCGGCCTCGCCGGCATCGAGGTGCACACGGCCAACCCGTCCTCGTCCGGCGGGCTCCCCGGGCTGCCGGAGGCCGAGGCGCAGCGCTTGCGCGAGCGGCTGAGCGACCTCGGCGAGAGCCGTCGGGCGGGACTGTGACCGAGCCCGGCGAAGGGGTGGACGCGCCGGTCGCCGACGGCGTCTCCACGGACGAGGGGTGGGAGCGATTCCACCCCGTCTCGCCGCTGCTCCGGGGTGGCCTCGTCCTCATCGCCTTCGTCGGTTATCTCGTGAGCACCTTCGTCGACGACCTCCTCGGGGGGTTTGGTGGCTCGACGCCGGAGCCGCCCGAGGGCACGGACGGCACGTCCTTCGAGGTGTCGGTCTTCTCGCACCCCTTCATCACCGCGGGCGTCGGGCTGCTCGCGGTCCTCGGTGCCGCAGCGCTCGGCGTCGGCTCGTGGTGGTTCACGCGCTACCGGCTCGGACCCCGCACCCTGGAGCTGCGTAGCGGGGTGGTCTTCCGTCAGCACCGCGAGCTGCGGTACACGCAGATCCAGGCGGTGAGCACGGCGCAGCCGCTGCTCGCGCGGCTCGTCGGGCTGGCCGAGGTCCGGGTCGAGTCCGCCGGTGGTTCCGACTCGCACGTCAGCCTCGCCTATCTCGGCCGGGCCGAGGCCGAGGCTCTGCGCTCACGCATCATCGGACTTGCCCAGCGGGCCGGAGCCGACCCTGGTGGCGTGAGCGGGACGCGCGAGGAGGACGGGCCGCCCGCTCCGGACGGCGCCGCCGTCGGCACGGTGATCCTCCGCATGCCGCTCGCCCGGCTCGTGGGGTCGATCGTCCTGTCGGCCGGTGCGATCACCGCCGTCGTGCTCGCCGTCGTCGCCCTCGTGCTCGCCTGGCGCTTCGGAGCGGTCGCGATCACCGGCCTGGCGCCTCCGTTGCTCTTCGCAGCGCTCGGCTCGGTCCGCCAGCTCCTCACCTGGGCCAACCTCGTCGTCGAGAGGCAGGGCGACACGCTGCGCTCGCGCCACGGCCTCACCGACCTCGCGACCTCGACCGTGCCCACGCGCAGGGTCCAGGCGGTCGAGCTCGTACAGCCCCTGCTCTGGCGGCGGCCGGACTGGTGGCGGATGTCGGTGAACATCGCCGGCGTGCAGGTCGGCGGCGAAGGGGTCGTCGACGACGGGGTCCTCGTCCCGGCTGCCACCCGGGGCGAGGCACGGGCACTCGTCGAGGCGCTCTCGCCGGCGACGGGCAGCTCCGTGGCTCTGGCCGTCATGGACCGTGGGCTGCCCCCGGAGGCGGTGCGCTGCCCCCCATCAGCGCGGTGGCTCGACCCGTGGTCGTGGCAGCGGCGCGGCGTGCTGCTCGCCGACGAGGTGGCCGTCATCCGGCAGGGTCGGCTCGGCCGGGTGGTGACCGTCGTGCCGTGGGGCCGGATCCAGTCGGTCGCGCTCGAGCAGGGGCCGCTCGACCGTCGTCTGGGACTGGCCCGGCTGCGCCTCGTCTCGACGGTGGGTGCGGTCAGCCCGATGGCCGAGCACCTCGGCGTCGAGGACGCGCGCCTGCTCGAGTCCGAGATCAGGCTCCGGGCGAGCCTGGCCAGGCACGATCAGGACCCATCTGTCCCGCCCGAGCATCTTGCGGGGCAGACGTGATTGGGTGGACCCTGACCGACAGCCACCGAGACGACGAGGAAGGGTGACATTCGTGACGGGGGAGATCGCGGCCGTAACCGTGGGACGGCTGGGCCTGGAGCCCGAGCAGGTGATCCAGGAGTTCGGCTGGGACGAGGACATCGACGAGGCCTTCCGGGCCCAGGTCGTCGAGGCGGTCGGCAGCGAGCTCGAGGACGAGGACTACACCGGGGTCGTCGACCATGTGCTGCTGTGGTGGCGCGACGGCGACGGTGACCTCACCGACGCCCTCGTCGACTCGCTCGGCACCCTCGAGGAGGGCGGCAGCATCGTCCTCGTCACCCCGACGGCGGGCCAGGACGGTGAGGTCGACCCGGCCGAGGTCGAGGAGGCCGCCTCGACGGCAGGCCTGCACACCTCCGGCACGACGAAGTGCGGCCCTGCGTGGGTGGCGACCCGCCTCGTCTCCCCGCGCAACCGCTGACATGACTCCCGGGCCGGCCGCTGCACCGCTCGGCGTCGGGGATGTCGCGCCCGACCTCAGCCTGAGGGACCAGAACGGCACGACCGTCACGCTGTCGCACTACCGCGGTGAGAAGCACGTCCTCCTCGTCTTCTACCCCTTCGCCTTCTCCGGGATCTGCACCGGTGAGCTGAGCGAGATCCGCGACGACCTCGGGTCGTTCGTCACCGAGACGAGCGAGGTCTTCGCCATCTCGTGCGACCCGATGTTCAGCCTGCGAGCGTGGGCCGACAGGGAGGGCTACTTCTTCCCGCTGCTCTCCGACTTCTGGCCGCACGGCGAGGTGGCCCGCAGCTACGGCGTCCTCGACGAGAGCGCCGGGATGGCCGTTCGAGGCACCTTCCTCGTCGCCAGCGACGGGGTCATCGCGTGGTCGCTCGTCAACGGGCCGGGGGAGCGGCGCGACCTCTCCGGCTACCACGCTGCGCTCGCGGGGCTCGGCGCACCCTGACGACGTGCCCGTGTGGGTACCCTCCCGCCCATGAGCGATCACATCCTCGAGGTAGACCTGGCAGCCTTCGAGTCCGGGGACGGTTCGCGATCGGGCGCCGCCGTCGACGGGCTGATGACCTCCCTGGAGACGGGCTTCGTCTACGTCCGGCACGACCTGTCCGAGGACCTCATCGACTCGGCCTACGGGATGCTCGAGGAGTTCTTCACCCAGGAGCAGGCGGCCAAGGACCAGTTCGTCGCGCCGGGCACCCACGGCCAGACCGGGTACACCGGGCTGCTCGTCGAGACCGCGGCCAGCGCCGACGTCGCGGACTGGAAGGAGATGCTCAACTGGGGCCGCGACATCCCGGCCGGCCACCCCCTTCGCACCCGCTACCCGCACCGCTACCACGACGCCGTGCTGCCCGAGTCCGCCGTGCCGGGCATCACCGAGACCCTGACGACCTTCCACGACGCGGTCGCCGACCTGCAGCGCCGCATCCTGCGGATCATCGCCACGGGCATCGGCGCTCACCCCGACTACTTCGCGTCGATGCTCGTCGACGGGCCCACGCTCTCGCGGGCGATCCACTACCCGCCGATGGAGTCGGCCCCGCAGGCTCCGCACGTGTGGGCCGGCGAGCACGCCGACATCAACCTCATCACCGCCCTGCCGCGTGCCACTGCCGCCGGCCTGCAGGTCAAGCTCAAGGACACCGGTGAGTGGGTCGACGCCGTCGCGCCGGAGGGCGGGGCGATCATCAACACCGGGCTCATGCTCGAGGTCGTGACCAACGGCGTCATCGAGCCGGGCATCCACCGGGTGGTCGCGGCGCCTGGCCAGAGCGGCGACCGGTACTCGGTCGTCCAGTTCTGCCACCCGACGCCGTGGACCGTGCTCTCTCCGGTCGCCTCGACGGTGACGCCCGAGACGCCGCAGCGCTTCAGCCCGATCGCCGCTGCCGATGCCCTCGACCTCGTGCTCTACGAGATCAACCTCATCGAGGACGCCCGCGCCTAGCCTGCGAGAATGTCTCGACCCCGGCCGGCGACGCCCGGGGACCAGGGCCTGTAGCTCAGCTGGTAGAGCGCCACGTTTACACCGTGGATGTCGTCGGTTCGATCCCGGCCGGGCCCACATGAGCATCACCCTGCGCGATGTCGTCGCAGTCCTCGACGAGCACTACCCGCCCGGCACCGCCCAGTCCTGGGACCAGGTCGGCCTCGTCACGGGTGACCTCGACCAGCCGGTGCGTCGGGTGCATGCCGCGGTCGACCCGACGCTGGCGGTCATCGACGAGGCCCGCGACCTCGGCGCCGACCTGCTCCTCACCCACCACCCGTTGCTGCTCCGCGGCGTCCACTCGGTCGCGACGACGACGGCGAAGGGAGCCAGCGTCACCTCCCTCGTCGTCGGCGACGTCGCGCTCTACGTCGCCCACACCAACGCCGACGTGGCCGCCCCCGGGGTCAACAGCGCGCTGGCCGCCGCGTGCGGGCTGGCTCGCTGGGAGCCGCTCGTCGTCGAGGAGGGACAGCCGATGGGAGCGGTCGGCGACCTCGACGAAGGGGTGAGCCTGTCCACCTTCGCCGAACGGCTCGGCGACCGCCTACCCTCGGCCCCCGGCGGGATCCGGGTGAGCGGTCCTGCCTCGGCCACCGTCCGCCGGGTCGCCCTGCTCGGCGGGGCGGGGGACTCGCTCTTCGACGCCGTCCGCGCGAGCGGGGCCGACGTCTACGTCACCGCAGACCTCCGCCACCACCCCGCGCTCGAGGCCCGCGAGGAGGCCCGGGACGGGACGCCCTACCTCGTCGACGCTGGCCACTGGGCCACGGAGTCGCTCTGGCTCGAGGGTGCGCTCGCCCGGCTCGTCGAGGGGCTGTCCGCGCGCGGTCTCGACGCGACTACGGTGGAGACCCACGTCAGCACCATCCGCACCGACCCGTGGACCTTCACGGTCGGTGCCCAGCCCGCGCAGACCGAAGGAGCCTTGTGAAGGCCGACCCCTCCGTGCAGCTGCGGCTGCTCGACCTCCAGCAGCTCGACACCCGGCTCCAGCAGCTCGCCCACGCCCGCACGCGTATCCCGCAGCAGGCCGAGCTCGAGCAGGCCCAGGCTCGGCTGCGCTCGGTCCAGGACGCCATCGTCATGACGCAGACCCAGGTGACCGACGTCGAGCGTGAGCTTGCCCGCGCAGACGCCGACGTGCAGCAGGTCCGTGACCGCGCTGCTCGCGACCAGTCCCGGCTCGACTCCGGCCAGGGCAGCCCGAAGGACCTCCAGGCCCTCCAGCACGAGCTCGAGACCCTCGCGCGACGCCAGTCCGCCCTCGAGGACGTCGAGCTCGAGATCATGGAGCGGGCCGAGGAGGTCCGCGCACGGCACGACGCCGCGACGGCGGAGGAGCCCCAGGCGCTGGCGGACGTCGAGCGGCTCACCGAGGAGCTCGCCGCTGCGGCGGCCGAGATCGAAGCCCAGGAGCGTGAGGTCGCCCACCCCCGCACCGCGCTGCTCGCCGAGATCGACGACCCGCTCCTCGCCCTCTACGACCGCGTCCGCGCCCAGTCGGGCGGCCTCGGCGCCGCGGCGCTGCGAGCCCGACGGTGCGGCGGGTGCCAGCTCGAGCTCAACCCCGTCGAGCTCAACCGGATCGCCGGCGCCCCGGATGACGAGGTGCTGCGCTGCGAGGAATGCTCACGCATCCTCGTGCGCACCCCCGAGTCCGGCCTGCCCGGCTGATGGCGCGAAGGCTTCGCGTCGAGGCGGACGGTGGCTCCCGGGGCAACCCTGGGGTTGCCGGCTATGGCGCCCTCGTCCGCGACGTCGACTCCGGGTCGCTGCTCGTCGAGCTCGCCGAGCCGCTCGGCAAGGCGTCGAACAACGTCGCCGAGTACCGCGGCATGATCGCGGGGCTGGGTGCTGCCCGCGACATCGCGGCGGACGCCGAGATCGAGGTGGCGATGGACTCCAAGCTCGTCGTCGAGCAGATGAGCGGGCGGTGGAAGATCAAGCACGCCGACATGCGGGCGCTCGCGCTCGAGGCCCGCGACGTCGTCTCCGAGATCACCGACGCTGGCGGGTCGGTGCGCTTCATCTGGATCCCGCGGGCCGAGAACGGCGACGCCGACGCGCTGTCGAACCGGGGCATGGACGGTGACACCGTCGCCGAGTGGCACGACGAGCCCCGCAGCGAACCCGACCGCTCCGTGAGCGGCACGGAGCCCGACGCCGGTGTCGGCCTGTCGCCCGGCGACCTCGGCCCGAGCACCGACACCGACCAGCTGCCGGTCCGGCCGCCGCGACGGCCGGGGGAGCCCACGCGGGTCGTCCTCGTGCGGCACGGCGTCACGGCCTTCACCCTCGAGGCAAGGCTCGACGGCCTCGGCGGGGCCGACCCTGGGCTCGCTCCCGAGGGTACATT
>JBHWMJ010000228.1:0-5212 GCA_043423105.1 Marihabitans sp. | reverse complement strand
GAACTCGTCCGTCCAGGGTGACACCGACGAGGGCACCCTGGTCATCGCCATCGACCGGGGCAGCCGGCTCGCTGGCCTCAACGCGCTCATGCGCGGGTTTGCCGTCGCCGCCCTGCTGACCGTTCTTCTCGCCGGCGGGCTCCTCCTCCTCGCGGTCCGGCGGATGCTCTCCCCGCTGGACGAGCTCGTGACGGCCGCCGAGGAGGTCGACGACCGCGACCTCTCCCGGCGGGTCGGGGTGCCGGAGCAGGAGACCGAGATCGCCTCGCTCGCCCGGTCCTTCAACCGGATGCTCAAGCGGCTCGACACCTCCTTCCAGGCCCAGCGCCGTTTCCTCGACGACACCGCCCACGAGCTGCGGACGCCGCTGACGATCATGCGCGGCAACCTCGAGGTCCTCGACGTCGAGGACGTCGAGGACGTCGAGGCGGTCCGGCAGATCGAGCTCATCGAGGTCGACCGGATGAGCCGGATCGTCGACGACCTCCTCCTCCTCGCCCGGCTCGAGCGTCCCGACTTCGTCCGCACCGACCGGGTCGATGTCGCCGACCTGCACTCCGACCTCATGTCGCTCGTGCCGGGCCTGGGGGAGCGGGACTGGGTGGACGGCGGCTCCGTGACGGGGATCGCCCAGCTCGACCGCGACCGGGTGGTCCAGGCGGTGCAGCAGCTCTGCGCCAACGCGGTGAAGTTCTCCGAGCCCGGGACCTCGATCACGGTCACGAGCGGGTGGCGGGGCGCCGGCCGGTCGCGTGCCCTGACGATCGCGGTGGCCGACCAGGGGTCCGGCATCGACGAGGCCGAGCAACGTCGCGTGTTCGACCGCTTCGCCCGGGTCGAGGAGCACCGCGGGATCGAGGGCAGCGGGCTCGGCCTGCCCATCGTCCAGGCCATCGCCCGTGCGCACGGCGGCACGGTCGAGCTCAGCTCCGTCCCCGGCCTCGGCAGCATCTTCACCATGGTCCTGCCTGCGCCTGAGTGACCCTGCCCCGATACCCTGGCGCTCCCCACGTCCGTACCCACACCGACCCATCACCGGAGGCGCCGCCGTGGCCCGCATCCTGATCGTCGAGGACGAGGAGCACCTGTCCCGGTTCATCGACAAGGGCCTGCGCAAGGCCGGGTACGAGACCGTCATCGCCGCTGACGGCATGGCCGCCCTCGAGCATGCGACAGGAGGCGGGGTCGACCTCGTCGTCCTCGACGTGGGCCTGCCACGGATGGACGGGTTCACCGTGCTCAAGCTCATCCGCGGCATGGACGTCGATGTGCCGATCATCATGTGCACCGCGCGAGACTCGGCGGAGGACAAGGTCGCCGGTCTCGAGGGGGGTGCCGACGACTACCTTGCCAAGCCCTACACCTTCGCCGAGCTGCTCGCCCGCGTCCGGCTCCGGCTGCGCGACCGCACCCCCGCGGTCGCCGAGACCACCCGCCTGGAGCGTGACGGTCTCGTCCTCGACATCGTGTCGCGCGAGGTCACCGTCGACGACGATCCGGTCACCCTCTCGGCCCGGGAGTTCACGCTTCTGCGCGCCTTCGTCGAGCACCCCGGTCAGGTGCTCTCCCGCGACCAGCTCATCGAGCGGGTGTGGGACGGCGCCGAGACGAGCAGCAACGTCGTGGACGTCTACATCGGCTACGTGCGCGGCAAGATCGGCGCGGAGCGGATCCTCACCGTGCGGGGCCTGGGGTACCGCCTGCCCTGAGCGCGGCTCCCAGGGCTGCGACCAGGCCGCATGAGAACACTCTCAGACACGGCTCACCGACGGCTCACATCGGGGCAGTTGCATTGCTGCCCATGGAGAACCGGCACCCTGAGCGCGTCCAGGCCACCCCCCTGCGCATCGTCCTGTACTCGCACGACTCGGTCGGCCTCGGCCACCAGCGCCGCAACCTCGCCATCGCGCACGCCCTGAGCCGCCACCTGCCCGAGCTCGCCGCTCGGCCGGTGACCGGGCTCCTCCTCACCGGCGTCGTGCGCGTCGTCGGTCACCTGCCTCCTGCCTTCGACGTCGTCCGTCTGCCCGGCATCGACAAGGGCGGCCAGGGGTACACCCCGCGCGAGGTCAGCGTCCCGATGCCCGACCTCATCGACGTCCGGCGCGCGATCCTCTCCGGCGCCCTCAACGCCTTCGCGCCCGACCTCGTCGTCGTCGACCGGCACGCGTTCGGGGTCGACGACGAGCTCCTCGAGCCGCTGCGGCTCCTGCGTTCCGAGCACCCCGGCACCCGCGTGGTCCTCGGGCTGCGCGAGATCCTTGACGAGCCCGAGGTGGCCCGGCGCGAGTGGGAGCGGGTCGGGACCGAGCGCGTGCGCGAGCTCTTCGACGCGATCTGGGTCTACGGCGACGAGTCCGTCACCGACCTGCGTCGCACCGCCGCGGTGCCCGAGGAGCTACGCGACCTCGTGACCCACACCGGCTACCTCTCGATCGGCCGGACCGCCCGCGACTTCCTGCGCGAGCTGCAGCGGCCCTACCTGCTCACCATGGTCGGCGGCGGCCACGACGGCGCGGAGCTGTGCCGGATCGCCGCCCAGGCCGAGGTCCCGGACGGCATGCGCCACGTCGTCGTCGCCGGCCCGCAGATGTCCGGTGGCGAGCGCGCCGAGATCGAGGCCCTTGCCGGGCCCCGGACCGAGGTGCTCGACGAGGTCCCTGAGGGGCTGCTCGCCATCCGTTCCGCCGAGGCGGTGGCGTGCATGGGCGGCTACAACACTGTCTGCGAGGTCCTCAGCACCGACCGGCCCGCCCTCGTCGTCCCGCGCGAGGCCCCGCGCCAGGAGCAGCTCATCCGCGCCCGCTCGCTCGCCAGGACCGGGGCCGTCGACATGCTCCGCACGCGCGATCTCACCATCGAGAGCCTCGGCCGGTGGTTCGCCGAGCACGCCACGGGCACCGTCGATCGGCGCCACCTGCGTCGAGACGGGCTCGCCGAGGTGGCCCGGCAGGCCGCCGGGCTCATCGCCCCTTCGACCGAGGAGACCCTCCGTGCCGCAGTCTGAACCCGCCGCCGAGCGCGTCGGCTACGTCGTCAAGGTGTACCCGCGCTTCTCGGAGACCTTCGTCGTCACCGAGATCCTCGCCCGCGAAGCCCACGGCGAGCAGCTCGTGGTCTTCGCCCTCCGACCGACCACGGACACCCACTTCCACGCCGCCCTCTCCCGGGTCCAGGCGCCGGTGCACCACCTGCCCCGGGCGCTCAAGGCCTCCCAGCTGTGGCAGACGATCGCCCGCGGCCACGCGGAGCTGGCGGACTTCGGTGCCCGGATGGCCGAGCTGCTCCCGCTGACGAGCCGGCTCGAGGCCGACGAGGTCGCCCAGGGCATCGAGCTCGCGCTCGCGGTGCGCGCCCGGGGGATCACGCGACTGCACGCTCACTTCGCCTCGGCGCAGGCCCGTGTCACCGCGGTTGCCGCCCGCCTCGCGGACGTGCCGTGGAGCGTCACCACCCACGCGAAGGACATCTTCCACGACGACGTCGACCGAGGGCTGCTCGCCGACCTGCTCCACGATGCCGCCACCGTCGTCGCGATCAGCGACTACAACAAGCGCCACCTCGCTGGCATCGCCCCGCGCGCCACGGTGGCCCGCGTCGCCAACGGCCTCGACCTCACCGGCTTCCCCTACCGGGCGCCGCGTCCGGTCGAGGGAGCGCTGCGCGTCCTCGCCGTCGGACGCCTCGTCGAGAAGAAGGGCTTCGGAGTCCTCCTCGAGGCCGCCGCCATCGCCCGCGCGGCGGGCGTGGACCTGCGCATCGAGGTCGCCGGCGGCGGTGAGCTGGCCGAGCCGCTCGCCGATCAGGCCCGACGCCTCGGTCTCGACGACGTCGTGACCTGGCTCGGCTCCCGCCCCCAGGACGAGATCCTCGAGCACCTCCGGGCAGCGGACGTCTTCGTCGCGCCGTGCGTCGTCGGCTCGGACGGCAACGCCGACGGTCTGCCGACGGTGATCCTCGAGGCGATGGCCGTCGGGACCCCGGTCATCTCGACGGCTGTCACCGGGATCCCCGAAGTCGTCCGTGGCACCGTCACCAACCCGGGCACGGGCGTCCTCCTCGAGCCCGGCGACGCCGACGGCCTGGCCGCCGCGCTTGCAGCCCTCGCCAGTCCTGACTTCCCCCGCGAGGCCGTCACCGGCCGGGCCCGCGCCCTCGTCGAGCGGGAGCACGACACCCGCACGCAGGCACGGCTCCTCGCCGAGAGCACCGGGGGTGCGGCATGAGGGTCGCCTACGTCTGCGCCGACCCGGGAGTCCCTGCCTTCGGGACGAAGGGTGCCTCGGTGCACATCCAGGAGATGGTCCGAGCCTGGCGGGCGAAGGGGGCGCAGGTGCGCCTCTACCTCGTCCGGGTCGGCGACGACGTACCCGCCGACCTCGCCGAAGTCCCGGTGACCCACGTCCCGGTGGCGAAGTCCGCCGACGGTGGCACCGCCGCCCGCGAGCGAGCCCAGCGTGAGGCTGCCGCGGCGCTGGCCGAGGCCGTCCTCGCCGACGGCGTCGACGTCGTCCACGAGCGCTACTCACTCTTCTCGACCGCCCTGGCGACGATCACCGAGAGCTCCTCCGCCGTCGGCCTGCTCGAGGTCAACGCGCCGCTCATCGAGGAGCAGGCGACGCACCGTGAGCTGGTCGACGTCGAGGGCGCAGACCGCGCTCTGCAGACCCAGGCCGGTGCGGCCGACCGTGTGCTGGCGGTCTCCGAGCCGGTCTCCGCCTGGGTGCGCGGACGGGTGCCGTCGGCTCGCGTGGTCGTCACCCCCAACGGCGTCGACCCGCAGCGAGTCCGCGCGGTCCGCCACGACCCCGAGGACACCCCGACCGTCGTCTTCGTCGGCACCCTCAAGCCGTGGCACGGCGTCGAGCACCTCCTCGAGGCCGCCGCACTCGCCCGCCGCCCGTGGCAGGTCCGCATCGTCGGCGACGGGCCGCAGGCGCCCAGCCTTCGCGCACGAGCCGCCGAGCTCGGGCTGGACGTGGACTTCCGCGGTGCCGTGACGCCTGCCGAGGTGCCAGCCCAGCTGCAGGGCGCGCACGTCGCCGTCGCTCCGTACCCCGACGGCCAGGACCAGTACTTCTCTCCCCTCAAGGTCCTCGAGTACAGCGCGGCCGCGCTGCCGGTCGTCGCCAGCGACGTGGGCCAGCTCGGCGACCTCGTGCACGACGGCGTGACCGGCCTGCTCGTGCCACCCTCGGACCCGGCGGCACAG
>JBHWMJ010000215.1:0-4763 GCA_043423105.1 Marihabitans sp. | reverse complement strand
AATGTGTGCGGCTCCCGCAGCAACACGTGGCAGGAGGACGAGCGCCACGAGGGGGCCCACGCGCCCTTCGCCGGCCGCGGCCGCCGCGACCGGGGTCGAGACCCAGCCGAGAGCCAGGAGGGCGCGGACCCACCGCGCGGTCACGACCACCAGGGCCGACCGGTAGGCGACGAGCGCGGCGATCGGGAGCGCGGCGAGCACGAAGGCGGTGAGGGCGACGTTCGCCGGGGAGTCCGCCTGCGCACCGCCAGGGACTCTCTCGACCAGCCAGCTCGCGCCCGCGAGCAGCAGGAGCGCCGGGCTCTGCTCACCGGCACCACCGAAGCCGGACCCGTTCCACGCGTCGCGCCAGGCGGCGAAGAGGGAGTGCGACGTCGCGCGCCCGCCGAGGAGCTCGCCGCCGACGAGGCCTGCGTCCGGGCTGTGCCGGAAGGCCCCGGTGATGTGACGTCCGGCCCAGGCGGACATCGCGACCGCGGCCACGACGAGGTAGGGCACCGGGCTGCGCAAGGCGCTCACTGCGTCGCCCTCGACTGACCGACCGTCGGCACCCCCTGCGGCGGACGGCCCACGGATGTCGTCGAGGAGCCGGTGCCTCGCCGTGCGTCCTGCGACGAAGAGGGTGGTGAGGTCCTGGTCGCGGGCGCGTGGAGCGCTGCCACGATCACGAACCGCGGTGAGCACCCGCGGGCTCAGCGAGCCGCGCACCCGGGCGAGCTCCTCGACCGCCAGGTTGCCGCGGCGGATGAGTGCCAGCCCGAGGGCGAGCAGCGACGCCACGACGGCCCCGCCCACCGCTCGGAAGGGCAGCGACCAGGCGGAGCCACGGGCGAGCGCGACCCGACGGGCCTGGGCACGGTGAGCAGCATCCGGCCGCTCCTCAGCAGGCCGGGGCGCGACGGCTACCTTCGCGTCAGGGACGGCGACGACCCGCCGACCGGCCTGGTGCGCTCGCCACCCGAGGTCGAGGTCTGCCCCGAGGTCGCCGAGCGAGGCCGTGTGACCGGCGAGCTCGAGGTAGGCGCGTCGCTCGACGAGCAGGCCCTCGAGGGGGCCGGCGATGACGTCGACGTCGTCGTCGTGCTGGCCCTGGTCGCGCTCGCCGGCCTGCGGCGTCGGGACGAGGCGGCCCGTGCGGGTGACCTGGATCCCCTGCCGGACGAGGACGCCGGGGTCGGCGACGTCGACGATCTTCGGCGTGGCCATGGCCACTCCCCGGCCGATGCCGGCGACCATGCGGCTCAACGCCTCGGGCTGGGGTCGGCACCGGTCGGTGAGGAACCACACGAGGTCGCGTCGGCCGTCGTGCTCGGGGAGGCTCTCGACGAGGGAGCGCAGTGATCTCCGAGCGCCGCGCCGGTCGGGCAGCCGAGTCGTGAGCACGGTCAGCCCGGCCTCCGCGGCCGGTGCCCCGAGGGTGTCGAGGTCGGTCTGACCGTCGTCGCTCGCGTCGACAAGGAGGAGGGTCGAGGCGGGCGGCTCGCTGTCGGGCTCGCCAACGGGGCTGGCGACCTGCGCGAGGAGGGCGGTGATCGCCGAGGCGGTCTCGGAGGAGGTACGTGCGAGGAGAACGACCGAGACCGTCGGCTCGGCCGCGGGGACCCGGCGTGAGGGCGCCGCAGTCAGGGAACGATGCTCGGGTGGTGCGTCAGTCACGAGGAGCGCGTCAGACGGCGCGCTTCTTCAGCTTGCGGCGCTCACGCTCCGAGAGGCCACCCCAGATCCCGAAGCGCTCGTCGTTGGCCAGCGCGTACTCGAGGCACTCCTGGCGCACCTCGCAGCCGACGCAGACCTTCTTCGCCTCACGGGTCGATCCACCCTTCTCCGGGAAGAACGCCTCGGGGTCGGTCTGGGCGCAGAGCGAGCGCTCCTGCCAGGACATCTCCTCGGCCTCGTCGTCCTGGATCGGGGTCAGCAGCAGCAGGTCGTGCATCGGTCCCTCCTCGACGTTTCGCACTCGACCCACGCGAGAAAACCTCACGTGTGCGATGTCACGACCGGCCAGCGGCTGACTGACATCACCGAAATTACACGCGTGTCATACGTGATTAGTCAAGCCAGAAGCGCTATGCGGTGCGGTTCGTCCCCGCCGGATGACCTGGGCGACACTGTCCGCATGCGCCTGACGGTCCTCGCTCCCTCCGCCCGCTCGGCCCCCTTCGTCGCCGAGCTCCTCGCCCGCCGGGAGGACCCCACCCTCCCCGCCGAGGTCGTGGTCGCCACGGGCGAGGACATCACCACGCTCGACCTGCGGGTGTGCTCGACTGCGGACGCGGTGGTCGACGCGCTCGCCGGGCGCCCTCAGCCGGCCGGGGTGCAGGTGCACTCAGACCTGCGGTCCCTCGGGATGGCGGACTGGCCGGCGCTCCACGACGAGGACCTCGCAGCTCACCTTGCCCGCAGCGCCTGGCTGGCCCGCGGTGAGAGCCCGAGCACGGTGCTCGCGCGCCTGGCCGCTGCGAGAGGCGTCCCCGAGCACATCACTGTCCGTCCGGCCACCGACCTCCCCGTCGAGACGCACGTCGTCATCGACGTCCCCGACGGCGAGGCGCCCCAGTCTGCGGTGCATCTCCGCCAGTGGCGCGAGCAGCTCGGCGGCTCTCCCCTGCCGAGCAGGGCCGTCGTCGCGGGGCTGGACCGGGCGGCTGCGGCGCCCGGGGTGCTCGACGCGATCCGCACCGCCGACATGGTGGTCGTGGCACCGGCCGACCCGGTGCTCGAGACCGGTGCCCTGCTGGGTGTCCCGGGTGTCGCCGAGGCCCTTCGCGGTACCGATGCGCAGGTGGTCGTCGTCGACCCCGCGACGTGCGAAGGGGGCGTGCCGGGCCTGGTCGTCGCCGGCCTGCCCGAGACCGGGCCCGGCGCGGCGACCGTCTTCCGCGACATCGCCGACGTCTGGGTCACCGGTCCCGAGGAGGCTGGTCAGCGCTACCCGACCGGCCTGCAGGTCGTCCGGGTCGCGGCCGCCGCCGGTCCGGCGGAGCTCGCCGAGGCCGTGCTGGCCGCACCCTGACGCCGCGCCCCGCTCCCCCTTCGTGGTCGACGAAGGAACGCCAGCTTGAGCGGGCGTTCCTTCTTCATACCTCCTAGAACCGCCGCGGCAGGTGGGTCGGCAGGGTCCGACGTGGTCCCCGGCGAGGCACGGCCGGGCCGGTGGCCGAGACGATGACGCAGGCCCGGTGCCGGTGCCCGGCGTACGGCTCGAGGAGCTCGGCGAGATCGTCGTCGTCCCCGATCTGGCCGGTCAGCGCGTAAGTGACGTTGCGGGCCAGGTGGTAGTCGCCGAAGCTCACGGCATCGGCGTCGCCGAGCGCCCGCTGCGCCACCTCTGCGGCGGTCCACCGACCGACCCCGGGCAGCGCGAGGAGTCGACGCCGGGCCTGCTCGTGGGAGAGGTCGGCGCACTCCTCGAGGCGTCCGGCGACCTGCGCGGCGGAGACGACCACCCGGCTGCGGCTCTGCTCGACCCCAGCCTCCAGCCAGGCCCACGACGGCACCGCCGCCCACCCCTTCGCCGTCGGCGGGCAGACCATCCCTCGGGCCCCGGCCGGCCCGGGTGCGGGGGTGCCGAAGCGCCGGACGAGGCGTCGGTGGGAGGCGAAGGCCTCACGACTGGTCACCCGCTGCTCGATGACGGCACAGACGAGCGCCTGGAGGACCAGCCGAGAGGCCGGCGCGCGCCACGAGGACCACGACGCCCAGCCCCGCGCCACGACGTCGTGGTGGGCCACGAACCCGGACGGGTCGTCCCGGCGACCCAAGAGGTCGGGCAGCGCATCGAGGAACCAGGGCGCACCCGGCCCCCACGCGGTCGCGGCGACCTCGCCCCCGGGGCTCAGCACCGCCGACACCGGGCCGTCGGGCGTCGTCCAGGCCAGCCACCAACGGTCGCCGTCACGCTGCGAGGTGGGGTCGCCCGCGCCGCGGTGGAAGGGAGCGAGCACCCGGTCGAGCCGGACCGGCGCGGCGAGGCCCGCCGGCTGGTGCCGCCGGGCGAGCTCCATCAGCGCCGGCGGAAGGTCAGCAGGATGAAGGTGTAGTCGAGGTCCACCCGGGTCCAGTGCACCGGGCGCTCGGGGTGCGCGAGAGCGGCGTCGTCGAGCTCGCCGACGAGCTCGAGGCCGTGACGCTCCGCCATGGCGACGAGCTCGCGGATCTCCTCGGGCGAGAAGATGTGCACCTGCGCGCCGTAGATGTGCTTGCCGGTCGTGTCGGGCGGGCTCTGGTCGTAGTCGGTGGACACGACGAGCACGCCGCCCGGGCGGAGCACGCGCGCCGACTCGGCGATGAAGCCTTCGAGGGGCACGCCGTGCTCGATGACGGACATGCACGTGATCGCGTCGAGCTCCCCGTCGGCGAGGCCGGTGGCGGTCACGTCGCCGTAGCGGAAGGTCACCCCGTCGCGGCGCACGACGTCGCCGAACTCGAGGTTGATCCCGATGAGGGACTCGGGTCGCTCACCGAAGCCGTAGAGGCGCAGCCACGGCAGGACGGGCGAGTAGCGGGCCGAGCCGGCGTCCATGACCCGGGCCGAGCGGGTGCCGTCGTCGACGAGGCCGAGGATCGCGCCGACCGCTCCGAGCGCATCCCAGTTCTTCGGCAGGTCCCGGTGGAGCGGCAGCCGGAGCGTGCGGGCCTCGGCGGCGGCCCGCTCCCACATCGCCTTGTCCTTGAGGACCGCGGTGGGCGGCACCGACGTCGGCGCAGGACGACCGCCTCCGGTGCCGCGGCGGGCCTCGACCCGGCGCTGGCCGGCGACCACA
>JBHWMJ010000213.1:0-10377 GCA_043423105.1 Marihabitans sp. | reverse complement strand
CTACGGCCCGTACCTCAAGAAGGGCACGGACAGCCGGTCGCTCACGAGCGAGCAACAGCTCTTCGACATCACGCTCGCCGAGGCCGAGGCGATCTACGCCCAGCCCAAGCAGCGCGGTCGCGCCGCGGCCAAGCCGCCGCTGCGCGAGTTCGACGTCGACCCAGAGAGCGGCAAGAAGGTCGTCGTCAAGGACGGCCGCTTCGGCCCCTACGTCACCGACGGTGAGACCAACGCGACCCTGCGGCGCGACGACGGGCCGGAGACGATCACCCAGGAGCGGGCCTTCGAGCTGCTCGCGGAGAAGCGGGCGAAGGCCCCGACGACCCGCAAGAAGGCGGCCAAGAAGACCGCCAAGAAGGCGGCCAAGAAGACCGCGAAGAAGGCGGCGACGAAGAAGGCGACCGCGCGGACGACCACGAAGAAGGCTGCCGCCAAGAAGTCGTGATCTTGCCTACGCTCGCTCGAGGCCCTTCGTGACCCGCGGGTAGGGTCGACGGCCGATGCGCTGAGACGATGGCGCCTGTTCCCTGACCTCAAGGATGAGTGTGCACATGGACCCGTTGACCGTCGCCAAGACCATGGCCAAGCGCGGGATGCTCGCACCCGGGCTCCCGCACCGCCAGATCACCCAGCTGGGCGCCCTCCACCGGTGGGGGTTCGGCCTGGCCGGAGAGCTGCGGCAGGCCGCGGCCCGCAGCCCGAAGACCGTCGCCGTCATCGACGAGGTGAAGGGCTCGACGACCTACGCCGAGCTGCTCGCCCGGTCGGAGCGGGTCGCGGCCGTCCTCCTCGAGCGGGGGTACCAGCCCGGTGACCGTCTCGGGCTGCTCGCCCGCAACCACGTCGGCGCGATCGAGGTCATGTGCGCCACCGCCGCCATCGGGGTCGACGTCGTCCTCGGCAACACCGGTCTGGGCGCGTCGCAGCTCGCGCTCATCGCCGAGCAGCAGGAGCTCAAGGGCATCGTCTACGACGACGAGTTCGCCGAGCACGTCAGCGCCCTCGACGCGGGCGTCGAGCGGATGAGCGAGAGCGAGCTCGCCGGTCTCGTCGAGGCCGCCCCGCAGCCGCGCAAGCTCACCCCACCCGACCGGGTCGCGCGCACGATCATCCTCACCTCGGGCACCACCGGCACCCCGAAGGGCGCCGCCCGCAAGACGCCCGGAGGCTTCGGTCCGCTCATCTCGATCATCGACCGGATCCCGCTGCACGCTCACGACCGTGTGCTCATCTCGGCGCCGCTCTTCCACACCTGGGGCTACGCGGCGATGCAGCTGACGATCGCGATGCGCGGCACGATCGTGCTGCAGCGCCGCTTCGACGCAGAGGCCGCCCGGGCCGCGCTCGAGGAGCACCAGCCGGAGGCGATGTTCGCGGTGCCGGTCATGCTCCAGCGGATGATGGAGCTGCCCTCGGACCCGTCCGCTCGCAACCGCCGCAAGCTGCGCGTCGTCGCCACCTCCGGCTCGGCGTACCCGAGCGGCTTCACGACGCAGTTCATGGACGAGTACGGCGACGTCCTCTACAACCTCTACGGGTCGACCGAGGCGTCCTGGGTGTGCATCGCCACGCCGAAGGACATGCGCCGCGACCCCGACACGGCCGGCACCCCGCCGCTCGGCACCGCGGTGCGGATCCTCGACGCCGACGGTCGGGAGGTGCCGAGGGGGGAGACCGGCCGGATCTTCTGCGGCAACGAGATGATCTTCGAGGGCTACACCAACGGCCAGAGCAAGGAGTTCCTCGACGGGCTCGTCTCCACCGGCGACATGGGCTACGAGCGGGACGGCCTCTTCTTCGTCGCCGGTCGCGACGACGACATGGTCATCAGCGGTGGCGAGAACGTCTACCCGATGGAGGTTGAGCCGCTCCTCGTCCAGCACCCCGCGGTGCGCGAGGCATCCGTCGTCGGCATCCCCGACCCCGAGTTCGGTCAGCGGCTCGCCGCCTTCGTTGCGCTCGCACCCGGTGAGGAGCTCACCGCGGACGAGGTCAAGGACCTCGTGCGGGCGAACCGTGCCCGCCACTGCGTGCCGCGCGAAGTGGTCTTCCTCGACGAGCTGCCGCGCAACGCGACCGGCAAGGTCCTCAACCGGGAGCTGAAGAAGCAGTTCTCCTGAGTCCTCAGAGCCACTGACCGAAGGCCAGGGCCTCCCGGGTGAAGATGTACGTCGCCCAGTTGAAGGCCGTGACGCGGCCGTCGTCGCCCCGGCGCACGCGGAGCATCTCGCCGCGCTCGCGGCCGCTGACGGTCCGGTAGAGGTCGTCGCCCACGCGCTCGAAGACCGACGGCGGCTGCTCCTTCGGAGCCCCGACGACGCGGGCCTCGAGCCGGCCCTCACGCACGGACAGGACGAACCCGGTGCCCTCGGAGTACCAGTAGCCGAGCAGCTCGGCGATCTCGGGCGCCACCTCGGTGCCGGGCCGCCACGGCTCAGGTGCCACCGGCTCGCGCTCGATCGCGAGCGTCCCGAGCTGGGCGGCGGCGAGCGCGGGGGAGACGGGGGCGGAGTTGTTCATGAGGATCGTGGCGGTCGTCGCGGACTCGCGCTCGGTGAAGCATCCGGTGATGGACCCTGGCCACCCGCCGGTGTGGCCGACCCAGGTGCGTCCTTCGTGGCGCATGAGCTGCCAGCCCAGGCCCCACGCGACGGTCCAGCCGCGCTCGTCGGACATGATCTGCGGCTGGCACATCTCCTCGAGCGTGTCGGGGGAGAGGACCTCGGTGACGGGGTTCGCGACGAAGCCGCCCCAGCGGGACATGTCGGAGACGGTCGAGCACAGGCCGCCGGCGGCGTCGAGCGCCTCCGCCGAGAAGTCGGGCTCGGGCAGGGGCACGTCGCTGAAGGGTGGGACGTAGTACCCCTTCGCCCGGCGACCGGAGTGGCCGAGCGTCGTGCGCTGCATCTCCAGCGGCTGGAGGATGCGTGCCTCCACCGACTCGAACCACGAGCGCCCGTCGAGCCGGGTGATGATCTCGCCGAGGATCCCGTAGGCGAGGTTGCTGTAGTGCCACGTCGTGTGCGGGCGGCCGACGCGCTCGGCCTGGCTCCAGCCACGGACGAGTTCGTCGCGGTCGGGCATCTGCATGACGTCCCATACGTCGCCGACGGGTTCGCGCTGCATGCCGGAGGTGTGGCTGAGCAGCTGGCGGAGGGTGACCCGCTCGTGGGTCGTGCCGGGCAGGTGCTCGTCGACGGTGTCGTCGAGGTCGAGGCGTCCTTCGTCGCGCAGCGCCATGACGACGACGGCCGTGAAGGTCTTGGAGTTGCTCGCGACGGCCTACTGGGTGTCCTCGTCCGGGGCGACGTCGGGGGCGTCGAGGTCGGCGGCCCCGATGCCCGTCCACCACGCGAGGGTGCCTTGACGAGCGACGCCAGCCGCCAGGCCGGGCACCCTCCCCTCGCGCTGCTTCGTCAGGGCCAGGTGGTCGAGTGCGCGCCGGGTCTCGGCGGCGAAGGGGGGAGTCTGGGTCGGCATGGACGCCACCGTATCCACGGGTCCGGCGGTCGGGTGCGAGGGCCGCCTGCGGCCCGAGCCTCGAGACCCGTCGGTGCGGTGGCTTAGGCTCGGCCGGGTGAGCGACCCGACCCGCGGTACCGGCATCTTCCTCGCCTTCGAGGGTGGCGACGGCGCCGGCAAGTCGACCCAGGTACGGCTGCTCGCCGAGCGGCTGGAGGCGGCCGGGCGCGAGGTCGTCGTCACCCGGCAGCCGGGTGGCACCGCGCTGGGCCAGCAGCTGCGCGACCTGGTCCTCCACGGGGCTGCGATGAGCCCTCGCGCCGAAGCCCTGATCTTCGCCGCAGACAAGGCTCAGCACGTCGCCGAGGTCGTCGAACCGGCGCTGGACCGCGGGGCGGTCGTCATCACTGACCGGTACACCGACTCCTCGGTGGCCTACCAGGGGGCAGGCCGCGAGCTCGGGCACGCCGAGGTCCACGACCTGCAGATGTGGGCCGTCGGTCGCCTCGTGCCCGACCTGACGGTCGTCGTCGACATCACCGCCGACGAGGGCCGTCGCCGTCGCGGCGAGGTCCACGACCGGATGGAGTCCGAGGGCGACGGCTTCCACGAGGCCGTCCGCTCGCACTTCCTCGCCATGGCTCAGGGCTCGCCCGAGCGCTACCTCGTCGTCGACGGCACGGCGTCACCGGAGCAGATCCACGCCGCGATCCTCGACGGGCTGGAGTCGCGCGGGGTGCTCCGATGACCGCGCCCTCGGCGTCCTCCGTCGAGCCGACGGGGGTGTGGCGCGACGTCGTCGGGCAGGAGCCGGCGCTCGCCGTCCTGCGCCGGGCGGTATCGGACGACGCCGCGATGACCCACGCCTGGCTGTTCACCGGCCCCCCCGGGTCGGGACGGTCGGTGGCTGCCCGCGCCTTCGCCGGGTCCCTGATGTGCGAGCAAGGCGGCTGTGGCAGCTGCAAGGAGTGCACCACCGCGCTGGACGGCACGCACGCCGATGTCGACGTGCTGAGCACCGAGGCGCTCTCCATCGGTGTGGCCCAGGCGCGAGAGCTCGTCCAGCTGGCGGGTCGGGCACCGTCGGTCGGCCGGTGGCGGGTCATCCTCGTCGAGGACGCCGACCGGCTCACCGAGCAGTCGGGCAACGCGCTGCTCAAGGCGCTCGAGGAGCCGACGCCGCGGACCGTCTGGCTGCTCTGCGCCCCTGCTCCGGACGACGTCCTCGTGACCGTGCGCTCGCGCTCCCGGCACGTCCGGCTGCGCACGCCCGCCGCCGAGGACGTCGCCGCGCTCCTCGTCCGTCGGGACGGCATCGACCCGCCCATGGCCCACTACGCCGCGCGGGCGGCGCAGAGCCACATCGGCATGGCCCGGCGCCTCGCGACCGACGAAGGGGCCCGGATCCGTCGCCGTGACACGATCACCCTCGCGACCCGCATCCGGGGCGTGGCCGACGCCGTGGGCGCGGCGGCTGATCTCGTCCAGATCGCCGAGGAGGAGCGCGACAAGGTGCTCACCGACCGGCATGCGGAGGAGAAGGCCAAGCTCATGGCCACCCTGGGTGCCGAGGCCGGCGCACGCACCCAGCCGCCGCACGTCCGGGCCCAGATCTCTGCGCTGGAGAAGGCGCAGAAGACCCGGGCCACGCGCTTTACCCGCGACATGATCGACCGCGCCCTGACCGACCTGCTGTCGGTCTACCGGGACGCGCTCGTCGTACGCTCCGGGGCGACCGTCGGGCTGGTCAACGAAGACGCGCGAGCGATCGTCGACGAGGTGGTCCGTCACCTGACCTCCGAGCAGATCCTCCGCGCGATGGACGCCATCGGGGTGGCCCGCCGCCGGATCGACGCCAACGTCGCGCCGCTGCTTGCCCTCGAGGCCATGGCGATCGACCTCACCCTGCCTTAGGTAGCGTGCGGGCCATGCGCGCCCGACTCATCGCCCTGTCCACGGCGACCACGCTGCTCCTCGCCGGCTGCTCCCTGCTGCCCGGTCAGGACGAGCCGACCGCCGTGCCGTCCGAGGTGACGCAGGTGCCCGAGGGGCAGGAGGCGCTGGCGCGCTTCTACGAGCAGCAGCTGACGTGGGACGACTGCGAGGACCTCACCGGCGAGTGCGCAGAGCTCGAGGTGCCCGTCGACTACGGCGAGCCGGAGGGCAGCACCCTCAAGGTCGGTGTCCTCAAGGTGCCGGCGAAGCGCAAGAAGCAGGGCAGCCTCGTCGTGAACCCGGGTGGTCCCGGAGGGTCGGGCATGGAGTATGCGAGCGTCGCCGACTACATCGTGAGCCCCGAGGTCCGCGACCGTTTCGACGTCGTGGGTTTCGACCCGCGCGGGGTCGGCCGCTCCGCCCCGGTCGACTGCCTCGACGACGCAGCCCTCGACACGTTCCTCGGCGCGGACCCGACACCGGACGACGAGGCCGAGCAGCGGGAGCAGGACCTGGTCATGCGGTCGATGGGGGAGGGCTGCTCGGAGCTCTCCGGCGACGTTGCGCCGCACGTGTCGACCGAGGAGGCTGCCCGCGACTTGGACGTCTTGCGCGCGGTGCTCGGCGAGGCCCAGCTCACCTACCTCGGCAAGTCGTACGGCACCTTCCTCGGGGCGACGTACGCAGACCTCTTCCCGGAGCAGGTAGGCCGCTTCGTGCTCGACGGCGTCCTGGCCCCCGATCTCACATCCGCCGAGATCAACATCGGCCAGGCGAAGGGGTTCGACACCGCGACCCGGGAGTGGGCGGCGTCCTGCGCCGAGGAGGGCTGCGCGCTCGGTGGGACGGCTGACGAGGTCGTCGACCGGATGCTCGGGATCCTCAAGGATCTCGACACACAGCCGGTGCCCGGTGCCGGCGGGCTGGAGCTCACCGAAGGATGGGCGACCCTCGGCGTCGCGCAGGCGATGTATGACCAGGGGATGTGGAGCACGCTGACGGATGCGCTGGTCGCCGCAGATGGCGGTCAGGGTCAGGACCTCATGCAGATGGCCTTCCAGTACGCCGACCGCACCGCGGGCGGCGACTACCCGGGCAACATCATGGAGGCGATCTACGCGGTGAACTGCCTCGACCACCCCGAGCCCGAGGGTGCCGAGCGGGACGAGATGGTCGAGACGGCCGAGCGGGAGGCGCCGATCTGGGGCCAGTTCATCGCTGGGGGTTCCGGCCCGTGCGGCGAGTGGCCGTGGGAGCCGGTCCGCGAGCCGCGCACCATCGACGCGCAGGGTGCCAACCCGATCCTCGTCATCGGCACGACCCGTGACCCGGCGACGCCCTACGAGTGGGCCGAGCGCCTCCATGACCAGCTCGCCGACAGCCGTCTCGTGACGCACGAGGGTGACGGGCACACCGCCTACATGCGGCAGAACTCGTGCGTCGACAAGGTCGTCGATGCCTTCTGGCTCAAGGGCGACCTGCCCGACGAGGACGTCACCTGCTCGTGATTTCTCGCCCGGCCGGGCCGTCGGTATGATCGTGCCTCGCGTCCGGGCGACCCTCGGACGTGTGCCGCCTTAGCTCAGACGGTTAGAGCGTCTCACTCGTAATGAGAAGGTCGTCGGTTCGATTCCGACAGGCGGCTCAGGCATGACCCCGTCCTGACCAGCGACTTTGCTGGTCTCCAGGGCGGGGTCGTTCTGGCTCCTCATGACCCAAGACTCACTCGCGCACCCCCCGCGCACCCCCGAGCGTTCAGACGCTCCAGCGCGGCTCGGTCGGCAGTGGTCCCGAGGTGGTGCAGGTAGATGTTCGTCGTGCCGAGCGAGGCGCGGCGCAGGCTGATCGTCAGGCGGCGCCACAGCTCGGGGGCGTGCCACTGCCACAGCACCGCCGAGGGGGTGTCGTGACAGTCCGGGCACAACGGGGCACCCTTGGCCGGGTCGTCCTGCCCGGGAGTGCTCTGGCACCACATCGGGCGCTCGTGCTCGCACCGGGTGCGCTGGCCCGGGCGGCGGGGCCGGCACGCTCTGCCGGCGCGGTGGCCGTGGACCGGCCCGAAGGAGGGGCGGGTGAGGGTGACGAAGAGCAGCGAGCTGACCGAGTCCACGACCTCACCCGTGGTCGTGTCGACCGTGACCGAGGACCCGGTCAGGCGCACCGGGCGGGCGCAGTGCCCCACCCTGCCGGCCGCGTCGACGAAGTCCTCGAACGAGCGGTCCAGGACCTTCGCCGCTAACGCCGCCTGAACCTCCGGGCGGTCCATCCCCGGGATCACCAAAGGCGCGTCATCACGGAACCCAGGAAGGGGCGCGGAGCGAACTCGTCCAGGTCCCGATGACCAGTCATGCTCGACTCACCTCCTCGGGCGGGCTGTGGGCGTACCTCACACTCACGTCGCCTCGAGGGCTGTTCCAGGACTTGTCGTCCCCCGACCTGGTTGTGCCCGGCGGTTGTCCCGTTCGTACGGTGTCAACGGCTAGCTCAAGCTCCCACAGTTGCCACGGTTGGCGTCAGCAGTTTCGTAGTCGTTTGTTATACACTCGCGCATGTTGGTGAGTTCTTCGATCTTGACGCTCTCGACGAGGCCGAGCCGTTCGAGATCGATGCTCAGGCCGCCCACTTGTTCAAGCATCCCCACCTGGGGCTGGAGGACGTGATGGACGTGTGGACCAGCGACCCGTTGTTCTACCCGGCCAAGCCACCTGCCCACTGGTTGATGCTCGCGGAGGTCGCCGGACGAGTTCTGCTGGTCCCGCTGGCCCCATCCCGCTCGGGCGATCCGAGCACCTGCCGACCAATCGGCTGCTACGAGGCGTCTTCGGGCCTCGCCGCTACCTACCGGAGGGACCGTGATGAGTGCTGACCAGAAGACCCCAGAGATGACGCCCGAGCAGGAGCGCGAGTTCTACGCCGACCCTGCCAACCAGGAGCCGCAGGGCCGGCCCCGCCGTCGCAAGAGCCCGTTGAGCACACCCGTGCCCGTGCGATTCCCTGCGGACCTGCTCGAGGACGTCAAGCGGGCAGCAGAGGCTGACGACCGTTCGGTCTCAGCATGGATCCGTCGAGCCGTCGAGCACGAGCTGTCCCGCTCCGCCTGAGAGCGCCCCGTGAACGGCATCAGTCATCGTCGAGTCGGCCGACCCTTCTCGGAGATGCTCTGCGCTCGGTCTCAGTCGAGTGCTGGCGGTGCTTGAAGGTCGAGGCGTTCTCTCATGCGCACGATGAGCGCCTGCACATCGGCTGTTGCTTGTTCGACGGGGTTGACGCCCTGGAGGGTGCCAACGGGGCGCTCGATGCTGGCGGTGACCTTCGAGCCAACACGGACCCGCACGCCGGGTCGCGCCCCGTTGAACCAGTAGAAGATCTCGCCGATCTTCACGGGTGAGTCCTGCCACCATCGGATCCAGGCGTCGTCTTCCTGCAACGGCTGGAGAAGTCGCCCTATCTCGTCGAGGTAGAGCCTAGGCACTCCGTTGGTGGGGCCACCTCCGCAGACCAAAAGCTCGTGCGGCTGTTCTGGAGCGGAGACTCCTCTGCCGCGGGCCATGACGGCGTGGGGCGTGAAGGCAAGTGACTCTCGTTGTGCAACGACATGCCGCGCGTTCTTCAGGGTTTGGTCGAGGATCGCAGGCTCCCAGCCGCGGGCGACGCCTAGGCGTGCCAGACCAGCTTCTAGCATCTCCACGATCAGTGAGACTGAAAGAGCATCAGCGCGATCGAACACCGCAGCCGGGACCACCGCGATGAGCCCTTCCGACCCCTCGGGCTTGTCACACATGACCGCGACCTCGATCGGATCCTCGACCTCACCGGCTTGTACATGGAGCCCGATGCCCGACACGGGGCCCTGCAGGCCCGATGCCAGGAAGGCTGAGGAGTAGTCCTCCTCGATCTGCCGCAACCGCTCCCACCAGGCTGGCATGGCAGCCGGAGTCGTCTCGCCCCACCACAAGTAGAGCTTCCTCAGACGGGCCATGTGACGAATGCTAGGTGCCCGCCTGTCCCACTCGGCTCGGCCGCTCTTCCGGCAAAGCCCGATCACCCGAGTGTCACCAACCTCCTGGCCGAGTACAGCTAGCCGCCAGGTGGCCCCAGGCCCGGATCTCCACGGTCCTGCCCTTCGACCCCGATGTCACCACCCACCGTCCCGACAGCAGCACCGTCACCGGCGATCTGAGCCAACTCGTTGCGTATCCATCCCGTCAGCTCTGCGGATCAGCCGACGGAGCGCACGCGGGCGATGATCGCCTCGGCGACCTCCCCCGGGCGGGTCTCCGGCAGCCAGTGGCCGGCCGGCAGCTCGACGAACCGGTAGACGGCGTCGGGCTCCAGCCCGGCCTGCTCGGCCCCCTGCCGCATGACGACGCTCGTCCGTTCCGCCGCGTCGCGCCCGAGGGCCGGGTCCAGGCGCCCCCAGACGTAGGTCGTCGGGACGATCGCTGCCGGGTCCTTCGGGCCCCGGTCGCGCCGAGGCGCCGGCTTCCCCCTTCGGCCCAGCCGTTCCGTCAGCGTCCGGCGAAGGGGGAGAGCCGCCCGGTACCAGTTGAGGCTGGCCTGGGCGGCGCCCGGGCGGGCCATCCGCTCGGCGTACATGTCGGCCTGGTCGACGGGCAGCCCGGTGCGCAGCAGCAACCGCCTCGTGGACCGGCGCATGATGGCAGCGGGAAGCACCGGCAGGGCGAAGAAGGCCATGTACGCGCTGCGTCGTGCCTGGTCACCGTTCTTGAAGGCCCAGGCCATCGCCGCCGGGTGCGGCGTCGACAGGACGGTCAGGCTCGCGACGCGCTCGGGGTGACGCGAGGCGAGCACCCACGCGAGCGCCCCGCCCCAGTCGTGGCCGACGACGTGGACCCGCTCCGCGCCCACCTCGTCGGCGAGAGCGATGACGTCGGCGACCGACTGCCCGATCTCGTAGTCCGAGGGCCGCGGGGGCCGGGCACCGGGCGAGTAGCCGCGCAGGTCCGGGGCGAGCAAGTT
>JBHWMJ010000197.1:0-16739 GCA_043423105.1 Marihabitans sp. | reverse complement strand
AATGTGTTGTCGACGACGTGGTAGAGGTACGTCGAGCGCGGCTCGCCGTCCGTTCCGGTGCCGGTGACCCACAGGCCGGCGCAGGTCTTGCCCTTCATGCGCGGCCCGATGGTGGCGGGGTCGGGCAGAGCTGCTGCGACGACGTCGCGCGGCGAGATCTGCTGGCCCTTGACGGTGATGAGTTCCGTCGAGTCGAGGCCGAGAGTATGGAGCACCTTGAGGATGCCGATGAACTCCTCGCCGAGGCCGTACTTGAACGTCGCGCGCCTGCAGTCCACCCACCGCGGCATGAGGAGGACCTCCTCGTGCTCGACGTGGACGCACTCGACCGGACCGATCCCCTCGGGGAAGTCAAAGACCTCGGGCTCGGCGAAGGGAGGCAGCGTGCAGAACCCCGTCTCCACATCACCGTCGGTGACGCGCGACTTCTCCCACACCACCGGCGGGTTGAGGCACTCCTCGATGATCGTCCACATCGAGAAGCCGGGCGCGAAGACCTCGTTGCCGTCCTCGTCCCGCACGACGAGGTTCGCCCCGTCACGCGTGCCGAGCTCGTCGATCTCGCTGAAGAGCTCGTCCGCGGCGTATCGCGCGAAGACGTCCGACAGGCCTGGCTCGACACCGATCCCGACGAGCGCCAGCCGTCCGGCGGACTCCCACTCCCCCCGCTTGGCCAGCTGCTCGTCGCCGAGCTTGACGCCGACCTCCTCGTACGGGCGCTCCGGGTGCGGGCGCGAGAGCGACATCGCCATGTCGAGGTAGTCGACCCCGGCGGCGAGCGCACCGTCGAAGATCGACATGACGAACCGCGGGTCGACCGCGTTGAAGACATGCGTCGCCCCGTGCTCCCTGGCCAGCGCCTCGACCGCCTCGGTGTCCGAGGCGTCCACCTGGGCGGCGACGAAGGGGGACTCACCGTCACCCCTTCGTCCGGCCACCGAGGCGACCGTCGCCTCGGCTCGCTCCAGGGAGTAGTCCGCGACCACCCACCGCTCGAAGAAGCCTCGCTCGGCGGCGATCTTCACCGCCGCGTCGCCGACACCTCCGGCACCGATCATCAGGACACGCATCTGGGGACTCCTTGGTCGGTAAGAGCCGTGGCTCGTGCGAGAGGGGTGGGTCAGGCCTTGGACCGGCGGCTGGCGATGAGCGACCCCGCGACGACGAGCGCGACCGCGATGACGAACATCGAGAAGCCGATGACGTTGGCCTGCGCCGGGATGCCACGCAGGTAGGACACGTAGACGAACTTCGGGAAGGTCGACTCGTCACCCGAGACGAAGTTCGTGATGATGAAGTCGTCGAAGCTCAGGCTGAAGGCCAGCAACGCCGCGCCGATGATGCCGGGCAGGACGAGCGGGAAGGTCACCCGCCAGAAGGTGCCGCCCGGCCCCGCGTAGAGGTCCTGGGCCGCCTCCTCGAGCCGCGGGTCGAGGCTCTGCAGCCGGGCCCGGACGGTGACGACGACGAAGCTCAGGCAGAACATGATGTGGGCGATGACGATCGTCCAGAAGCCGAGCTCGAGACCGACCCGGCTGAAGCCCTGGACGAAGATCGTCAGCAGGCTGGCGCCGAGGACGATCTCCGGCGTGGCCATCGGGACGAAGACGAGGAAGTTGCCCGCCTCCTTGCCCTTGAACTGGTGCCGCACGAGGGCGAAGGCGATCATCGTGCCGAGGACGGTGGCGACGAGCGTCGCGATCGCCCCGATCTGGATCGAGGTGACGAGCGACTCGCACACCCCCGGCGCCCCGCACGGGTTCTGCCAGTGCTTGAGCGTCGGGCCGGCTGCCGAGTTCCACGTGATGTTCGACTTCGTGTAGTCGTTGAACGAGAACACGAAGGTGTAGAGCACCGGCAGGAAGAGGTAGAAGAGGACGAGCAGCGCCGCGATCATCGCGAAGCGGTCGCCGATCCACCGGGTCACGGAACGCATCTCAGACCAGCTCCTCGGTGCCGAAGCGGCGGACGTAGAGGAAGACGAGCACGAGGATGATCGCCATGAGCGTGAAGCTCAGCGCCGCCGCCGTGTCAAAGCCGCCGGGGACCCGGAAGAACTGGCTCTCGATGACGTTGCCGACCATCTTCGTGCTCCGTGGCGCCCCGAGCAGCTCGGCGTTGACGTAGTCGCCGGCTGCCGGGATGAAGGTGAGCAGGGTGCCCGCGAGCACGCCCGGGAGGCTCATCGGCAGGGTCACCGTCCGGAACGTCGTGAAGCCGTTGGCGTAGAGGTCCCCGCCGGCCTCGATGACCCGCGGGTCCGCGCGCTCCAGCGAGGCGTAGATCGGCAGCACCATGAACGGCAGGAAGTTGTACGTCAGGCCCGCGACGACCGCGACCCACGTCTCGGTGATGTGCCCACCGGGCAGGAGGTGCAGCGCGCTGAGCACGCTCGCCACCGGACCCTCGTCGGCGAGGATCTGCCGCCACGCGATCGTCCGGAGGATGAAGGAGGTGAAGAAGGGGGCGATGACGCAGATGAGCATCACCCCGCGCCACTTCCCTGCCTTGAAGGCCATCGCGTACGCCAGCGGGTAGGCCAGGCAGAACGCGAAGAACGTCGCCAGCGCCCCGAAGAGCAGCGAGCGCACGATGTGCGGCCAGAACTCCTGGAAGGCCGCGAGGTAGTTCCCGAAGTTCACGTCCCGGTAGTAGTACCCGGGGTACCCCGGGTAGTCGCTCTGCAAGGAGACGGTGAAGAGCTGGACGATCGGGATGACGAAGAAGACGAGCAGCCACAGCATGCCCGGCAGGAGGAGCAGGTAGGCGATCCGGCGGGAGCGCTTGCCCCCCTTCGCCTGGGCGTCAGGGTCGATCGGCCCGGTGGCCTGCCCCGAGGCCGCGCCGATCCCGTGCGCGATGCTCATGACGCGGCCTGGGCTTCCTCCGCGGCCACCCGGCCGGCCGCCGCGGCGTCGGCGTCGAGCGGGACGCCGAAGGCGTGCCCGTCCTTCCACGACAGCCAGACCTCGTCACCGGGCCGGATCGTGTTGCGCTCGACGTCCATGTTCTGCTCGTAGACCGACCACACGTTGCCGCTCGGCACCTCGACGAGGTACTGCGTCGCGACACCCGTGAAGGAGACGTCACGGACGATGGCGCGAACGTCGCTGCCCTGATGCTCGCCGCGCTGCTCGTGGATGACGACCTTCTCGGGGCGGACGCCGAAGAGCACGTCGTCGCCCTCCGCGCTGAAGCGGCTGTCGGGGATCTTCACCCGGGTGCCGGCGACCTCGACGACCTTCATCTCGCCGTCTCGGTCGACGACCTTGCCCTCGCCGAGGTTGGACTGGCCGAGGAAGGTCGCGACGAAGGCGGTGCTCGGCAGGTCGTACATCGCCTCGGGGTGGCCCATCTGCTCGATGCGCCCGTGGTTCATCACCGCGACGGTGTCGGCCATCGTCATGGCCTCCTCCTGGTCGTGCGTGACGTGGATGAAGGTCAGCCCGACCTCGGTCTGGATCCGCTTGAGCTCGACCTGCATCTCCCGGCGCAGCTTGAGGTCGAGGGCGCCGAGGGGCTCGTCGAGGAGGAGCACCTCGGGCCGGTTGACCAGGGCCCGGGCGAGGGCGACGCGCTGCTGCTGCCCACCCGAGAGCTGGGTCGGCTTGCGACCGGCGAGGTGGCTCATCTGCACGAGCTCGAGCGCCTCGGCCGCCTTGGCCTTGGCGTCGCTCTCCTTGCGCCGCTGCGGCCCGAAGGCGACGTTGTCGCGGATCGTGAGGTGCGGGAAGAGCGCATAGGACTGGAAGACCGTGTTGACCGGCCGCTCGTAGGGTCGCGACCCGGTGAGATCGGTGTCCCCGATGAGCACCCGGCCGCTCGTCGGCTGCTCGAGGCCGGCGATCATCCGCAGGTTCGTCGTCTTGCCGCACCCAGAGGGGCCGAGCAGGGCGAAGAACGTCCCACGCGGCACGGTGAGGTCGATGTGGTCGACCGCGGTGAAGTCGCCGAAGGTCTTCGTCACGTCGTCGAGGACGAGATCGCCGGTGGCCTTGCGGACCCCGTGACCGCCCGAGGAGAAGATGCCCATCAGTTGCCCACCGTCCTGGCCCAGATCTCGCTGTACTCGGCGTCCTGCTCGGGCTCGAGGGCCCGGAACCCCTGGATGTTGCTCTTCTCGATGTAGTCGGCGCTCGGGAAGATGAAGGGCGAGTCGGCCAGCTCCGGGTCGATCTTCTCCATCTCCTCGCGGGCCCCCTCGACCGGCGAGATGTAGTTGACCCACGCGGCGACCTCGGCGGCCACCTTGGGGTCGTAGTAGTAGTCCATGAGCTTCTGCGCGTTCTGACGGTGGCGCGAGGTGATCGGCACCATCATGTTGTCCGACCAGAGGGTGCCGCCGGACTCGGGGATGACGAACTCCCAGTCCTCGTCGCCCGTCTCGGCCCGCAGGACGAAGAGGTCGCCGCTCCAGACGATCCCGGCGACGGCGTTGCCGCTCTTGAGGTCGTTGAGATACGCGTTGCCCTTGATCTGGCGGATGTAGCCGTCCTTGACCCGCTTGTCGACCTCGGCGACCGCGGCCTCGAACTGCTCCTTGGTGAAGTCGCCGTCGATGTCGACGCCCTGGCTGAGCATGATGACCCCGAGGGTGTCGCGGAACTCGCTGAGCACCGAGATCCGGCCCTTGAGGTCGTCCGCCCACAGGTCCTCGACGCTCTTGATCTCCCGGCCCACCTTCTTCTTGTGGTAGCCGATCCCGGCGAAGCCGGACTGCCAGGTCAGCGAGAAGCGCCGCCCAGGGTCGAAGGAGACGTCGCGCAGCGGCTCGAGGAGGTTCCCGGCGTTGCGCATCTGGATGAGCTCCAGCGGCTGGCACAGGCCCTCGCGGATGATCCGGTTGGCCATCCAGTCGGTGAAGGTGAAGATGTCGCGGTTGATGTCCTGCCCGGCCCGCAGCTGCGGGGCGATCTTGTTGAAGTACGTGTCGTTGTCGTCGACGTCCTCGGTGTAGTGGGCCTCGATGCCCGTCTGCTTCGTGAAGGCCTCGAGGGTCGGGTACCGCTTGCCCGCGTCGTCCATGTCGAGGTAGGCGGTCCAGTTCGCCCACCGGACGTTCTTGTCGGTGTCGGAGACGTCCTCCGGGAGCGTGAGCTCGGGCATCCCGCCGGTGCCGGACGTCGGCGGCTCGGGCGGGGCGCAGCCGGCGGCGGCAAGTGCGGCTCCGCCGAGCAGGCCGCTGGTCAGCACCGAGCGCCGGGTCAGCCGGGAGCGCTGGCTCGCTCGGGCGGCGCGGATCAGCGCAGCGGTGGTGGGGTCGGCCGGTGGGCGGAAGGGCGCCATGGCTGCTTCTTCCTGACGGGACCCCGAGGGGTCGGGTGGGGTGCCCCGCCCGCAGCCGGAGCCGCGGGCGGGGCGAAGGGGGGAGCTCTCAGCTGTCGATGTTGGCCATGACGTGCTTGATCCGGGTGTAGTCCTCGAAGCCGTACATCGACAGGTCCTTGCCGTAGCCAGACTTCTTGAATCCACCGTGGGGCATCTCGGCCACGAGCGGGATGTGGGTGTTGATCCACACGCAGCCGAAGTCGAGGCGCTTGCTCATCCGCATAGCGCGCCCGAAGTCCTTGGTCCAGACCGAGGAGGCCAGGCCGTACTCGACCCCGTTGGCCCAGCGCACCGCCTCGTCCTCGTCGGAGAACTTCTGCACGGTGATCACTGGGCCGAAGATCTCGTTCTGGATCACCTCGTCGTCCTGGTTGAGCCCGGCGACGACGGCCGGGCTGAGGAAGAAGCCGTCGCCGAGGTCGGAGAGGCGGGTGCCGCCGGCGGCGAGGTTCGCATGGTCGGGCAGCCGGTCGATGAAGCCTGAGACCTTCGCGAGCTGGTCCTTGTTGTTCACCGGTCCGAGGAGCGCGTCCTCGTCGTCCGGCAGACCGACCTTCGCCTCGTTCTTGGCGAACTCGGCGAGCGCTGCGACGAAGTCGTCGTGGATCCCGGGAGCGACGAGCACCCGCGTGGCGGCGGTGCAGTCCTGCCCGGCGTTGAAGTAGCCGGCGGTGCCGATGCCCTCGACGGCGGCCTCGATGTCGGCGTCGTCGAAGACGACGACGGGGGCCTTGCCACCGAGCTCGAGGTGGGCCCGCTTGAGGTTCTTCGCGGCGGAGGCAGCCACCTCGACGCCAGCACGCACCGAGCCGGTGATCGCGACGAGGCCGGGGGTGTCGTGCTCGACGACCATGCGGCCGGTGTCGCGGTCGCCGGTGACGACGTTGAAGACGCCGGCCGGCATGTGCTCGGCAGCGATCTCCGCCATGAGCAGCGTGGTCTCGGGCGTGGTGTCGCTCGGCTTGAGGACGATGGTGTTGCCGGCGGCGAGCGCGGGGCCGATCTTCCAGCCGGCCATCATCATCGGGTAGTTCCACGGGGTGACCTGGCCCACGACGCCGATCGGCTCGCGACGGATCCAGCTCGTGTGGCCCTTCATGTACTCGGCGGACGCCCGGCCCTCGAGCACCCGCGCGGCCCCGGCGAAGAAGCGCAGCTGGTCGCACATGACCGGCACCTCCTCGGTCGCGGTGAGTGCGAAGGGCTTGCCGGTGTTCTCCGCCTCGAGCCGGACGAACTCGTCGGCACGTGCCTCGATGGCGTCGGCGAACTTCAGCAGCGCGCTCTGCCGCTCGCTTGGGGTCGACTCACCCCACTCCCCCTGGAAGGCCTTCGCGGCGCTGGCGTAGGCGGCGTCGACGTCCTCCTGGCTCGAGATCGGCGCGGTGGCGACGACCTGACCGGTGGAGGGGTGGATCAGCTCGCTGGTGCTCTCGCCGGCTGCGTCGACGTACTGGCCGTCGACGAAGTTGCGCAGAGTGCGGGGCTGGGTCACGGGGAACATCCTTCCGGTGGGGTGATGTGACGCACACGATAGAGCGACGCTGCCCATATCGACAGGGTTTGGGCAAAGGAGTTTCGATAACGTCTGGTCACCATCGTGTTTCCTACGGATTTCGTCGCCTACGGCTTGCATCACGGTCGATCTGCCCCAACGATGGGGCGATGTCCTCCGAGACCGACACCCGTCGATCCGCTGAGCCCTTCCGGCTCGACGAGCTGAGCAAGCAGATCATCGAGCACCTCCAGGTCGACGGCCGCCAGTCCTACGCGACGATCGCCAAGGCGGTGGGGCTCTCCGAGGCCGCCGTCCGCCAGCGCGCCCAGCGCATGCTCGACGCGGGGGTCATGCAGATCGTCGCCGTCACCGACCCGCGCCAGGTCGGCTTCGCCCGCCAGGCGATGATCGGGCTCACCGTCGACGGCCCGCTCGCCCCCGTCGCCGACGCCCTCGTCGAGATGCAGGCCGTCGACTACGTCGTCACGACCGCCGGCAGCTTCGACATCCTCGCCGAGGTCGTCTGCGAGGACGACCACGAGCTCCTCGACCTGCTCAACGAGCAGATCCGCGTCATCCCCGGCGTACGCACGACCGAGACCTTCGTCTATCTCCGCCTCGACAAGCAGCACTACGACTGGGGCACGCGATGACCCACGACCGACCAGCCCTCACCGACCACCGCACCACCGACCGCAGGAGCCACCCGTGACCACCGCCGCCGGCACCACCCCCTTCGGCACCCCCTACCCCGAGGCCCTCCGCGATCACCTGTGGATGCACTTCACCCGCCATGGGCCGCTCGAGCGCGGCGCCGAGGTGCCGCTGATCGTCCGGGGCGAGGGCCACCACGTCTGGGACGAGGCGGGCAAGCAGTACATCGACGGGCTCGCCGGGCTCTTCGTCGTCCAGGTCGGGCACGGCCGCACCGAGATCGGCGAGGCGATGGCCCGTCAGTCTCAGGAGCTCGCGTTCTTCCCGCTGTGGGCGCACGCCCACCCCCGCGCCGTCGAGCTCGCCGAGCGGATCGCCCGGCTCGCGCCCGGCGACCTCAACCGGGTCTTCTTCACCAGCGGCGGCGGCGAGGCCGTCGAGTCCGCGTGGAAGCTCGCCAAGCAGTACTTCAAGCTCGTCGGCAAGCCCGGCAAGCACAAGGTGATCTCGCGCGCCGTCGCCTACCACGGCACGACCCAGGGAGCCCTGTCCATCACCGGGATCCCGCCGCTCAAGCAGGACTTCGAGCCGCTCGTCCCCGGTGCCCACAAGGTGCCCAACACCAACCTCTACCGGGCGCCCGAGCCCTACGCCGACGACGAGAAGGCGTTCGGCCGGTGGGCCGCCGACCAGATCGCGGTGGCGATCGAGACCGAGGGCCCCGACACCGTCGCCGCCGTCTTCCTCGAGCCGGTGCAGAACGCCGGCGGCTGCTTCCCGCCGCCGCCGGGGTACTTCGAGCGGGTCCGGGAGATCTGCGACGAGCACGACGTGCTGCTCGTGAGCGACGAGGTGATCTGCGCCTTCGGCCGGGTCGGGGCGATGTTCGGGGCGCAGGCCTTCGACTACCAGCCCGACATCATTACCTGCGCGAAGGGGCTGACCTCCGGGTACGCCCCGCTCGGCGCGATGATCGCCAGCGACCGGCTCTTCGAACCGTTCCGGTCGGGGACGACCTCCTTCGCGCACGGCTACACCTTCGGCGGGCACCCCATCGCCGCCGCGGCCGCGATGACCAACCTCGACATCTTCGAGCGCGAAGGGATCATCGAGCACGTCCGGCAGAACGCCCCGATCTTCCGGTCCACGCTCGAGCGGCTGCTCGACCTGCCGATCGTCGGCGACGTCCGCGGCGAGGGGTACTTCTACGGCATCGAGCTCGTCAAGGACCGCGGCACGAAGGAGACCTTCGACGCCCAGGAGTCCGAGGAGCTGCTCCGGGGCTTCGTCTCCCCCGGTCTCCTCGAGGCGGGTCTGTACTGCCGTGCCGACGACCGGGGCGACCCCGTCATCCAGCTCAGCCCGCCGCTGACCATCGGACCGACCGAGTTCGACGACATCGAGCAGCGGCTGCGCTCGGTGCTCACGGCGGCGAGCGCGCGGCTCTGAGGTGAGCGGGGTGATCCTGCGCCCGCTGTGGTGGGAGGAGGCCACCCCTCGAGCACCGTTCTCCTGCATGGGAGCCCGAGCCACTGCGCTGGCTGGGGATCAACGCGGGCCTGCGCGGCGCCGCGTGGGCGGACGCGCGCGAGGCGCGCACCGGCCACCCGTCGACGGTCGGCCGGATCGTGGATCGGATCACCGGGCACTAAAGCCCTCCTCGACCCGCTGCTCGGGTCAGGATGGGGTCATGACCTCGCCCGCCCCTCCGCTCCCCGGACGACGGTGACCATGGGCCTGCTCGTCCTTGGGGGTACCGCCTGGCTCGGCCGTGCCGTCGCGCAGTCCGCGCAGCACGCCGGCTTCGACGTGACCTGCGCCGCCCGTGGCACCGGCCCCGCACCACACGGTGTCGAGATGGTGCGGATCGACCGCGACGACGACGACGGGCTGCAGCCGCTCCTCAGCCGGCACTGGGACGCCGTCATCGACGTCTCGCGACAGCCCGGCCAGGTGCGCCGGGCCGTGCGGGACCTCACGACGGATCACTGGGTCTACATCTCCTCGAGCAACGTCTACGCCCAGTTCGACACGAAGGACCAGCACGAGTCCTCACCCACCGTGCCACCGCTCGAGGGTGACGTCATGACGACCATGCGCGACTACGGCGCGGCGAAGGTCGCCTGCGAGGACGCGGTCCGGGCAGCCGACGCCACGGCGACGATCATCCGGGCCGGCCTCATCGGGGGGCCGGGCGACTGGTCGGGCCGCAGCGGCTACTACCCGTGGCGGTTCAGCAACCCGACGGGCGAGGACGTCCTCGTACCACCCGACCCGACCCAGCCGGTGGCCCTCATCGACGTCGAGGACCTCGCAGACTTCGTCGTGCTCATGGCCGAGGACATGATCGACAAGACGATGAACGCCACCGGCCGCGCGACGACGGTCGGGGCCGTCATCGATGCCTCACGCGAGGTCGCCGGCAGCACGGCCACGCCGCGACCCGTCCCGGCCGAGACGCTGGCGGACGCGGGCATCGAGGCCTGGATGGGCACCCCTTCGCTGCCGCTGTGGCTCGACGGCCCGGACTGGCGAGGCTTCGCGACCCTCAGCTCCACCCGCGCCGACTCGTACGGTCTGGTGACCAGGCCGATGGCAGAGACGCTGGCGCGGGCGCTCGACTACGAGGAGCAGCGCGCAGAGCCGCGTCACGCGGGGCTCACCGACGACGAGGAACGCTCCTTGAGGGCGCTCCTCGACGCGTCGGCATGACCGGCGAGCACCGGCCGGACGTCGTCAGCGACGAGGTCCGTCGGCACCCCGCTGCCCGCGAGGTCACCACGCCGGCCGACCTGCGCCATGTGCTCGCGACCCGTGCGCCCCTGCGCGGGGTGCGCATCCAGGACCTCGACCTGCGCCCCTACGAGGCGATGCTGCTCACCCGCACCGAGCTGGAAGGCCTCGTCGTCCTCGGCGGCGACATGTCGCACGGCCTGGCAGACCACCTCCGACTCCACGGCGCCCTGGTCTTCCCGACCGACCCGCACGTCCCGATCAACCCCTACCGCGCCAGCCTCTACCGCTCCGGCGAGCTCTACGAGGGGCTCACGGCCAGGGGCTACGCCGACACCCCGGACGCACGGGCGTACGTGTGGTCGCAGGACGCCTCGCTCGGCCACGACATCTTCGCCACGCTGCTCCGGGCGATCCATGACGACTCGATGAGCGACGCCCTGACCGAGGTGCTCGTCGGGCGCACGGTCGTCGGGGTCATGGGCGGCCACGCCCTCCAGCGAGGCACCGAGGAGTACGCCGACGCCGCTCGACTCGGGCACGCCCTTGCCGACGCCGGGCACGTCGTCGTCACCGGAGGTGGACCAGGTGCGATGGAGGCCGCCAACCTCGGAGCCTTCGTCGGGCACGCCTCGCGCCTCGACACGGCCCTCGACCGGCTCGCGGTTGTCCCGTCCTTCCGTCCTTCGATCGACGACTGGGCGCAGGTGGCCATGGACGTCCGTACCGACCTGCGGGAGGAGAACCTCAAAGGCGGGACGATTGGGGTGCGCAGCCTCGGCATCCCGACGTGGTTCTACGGGCACGAGCCGCCCAACGTCTTCTGCAACGGGATCGCGAAGTACTTCAGCAACGCCATCCGCGAGGACGCCCTGCTCAGCCGGTGCAGCGGCGGGCTCGTCGTCCTGCCGGGCGCGGCCGGCACGGTGCAGGAGATCTTCCAGGCGGTGACCCCGCTGTACTACGCCGCGCCGGGTGCGCCTGTCCCCCCGCTCGTCCTCGTCGACCGGGTGCACTGGGAGGAGACGATCCCCGTGGTGCCCGCGCTGCGCGCGCTCGGGCACCAGCGCGACCTGGGCACCCGCACGCACGTCGTCGACACCGTCGAGGACGCACTGACGCTGCTCGCCCCCGAGTCCGGGTGAGTCAGGCGGTGGCAGCGGCGAGCTGGCCGCACGCCCCGTCGATGTCGCTGCCCCGGGTGTCTCGCACCGTCGTCGGGATGCCGTGCGCCCGCAGACGCTCGACGAACTGCTGCTCCACCCCGCGCCGAGACGCGGTCCACTTGCTGCCCGGCGTCGGGTTGAGCGGGATCGGGTTGACGTGGACCCAGCCCGTGCCGCGAGCGGTGAGCTTCTCGCCGAGGAGGTCGGCCCGCCAGGCCTGGTCGTTGATGTCCCGGATCAGGGCGTACTCGATCGAGACTCGGCGACCGGTGGTCTGGAAGTACCGGTACGCCGCGTCGATCGCCTCGTCGACCTTGAAGCGGGTGTTGATCGGGACCAGCTCGTCGCGGAGCTCGTCGTCGGGTGCGTGCAGCGAGAGGGCAAGGGTCACGGGGACGCCCTCGGCGGCAAGCTTGTCGATGCCCGGAACCAGCCCCACGGTGCTCATCGTCAGCGACCGGGCGCTCATCCCCAGACCGTGCGGGCCCGGGTCGGTCATCCGGCGGATCGCCCCGATCGCCGCCTTGTAGTTCGCGAGCGCCTCGCCCATCCCCATGAAGACGACGTTCGTCACCCGCGCGGACCCCCGCGTCGCCGACGAAGGGGCGGCCTCCTCCCCTTCGCCCGCTTCGGCACCGAGCTCGGCGCCGTCGCCCGCGGCGACGGGCCCGGCGTCCTTGAGCATCCGGTTGGCCGCGACCACCTGGTCGACGATCTCCGCGGTCGACATGTTGCGGGTCAGACCCTCCTGACCGGTCGCGCAGAAGGGGCAGTTCATGCCGCACCCCGCCTGGCTGGAGATGCAGATCGTGGCTCGGCGCGGGTAGCGCATGAGGACCGACTCGACGAGGGCTCCGTCGTGCAACCGGTAGACCGACTTGATCGTCGCCCCGGCGTCCGCGGTGATCGCCCGGACGGGGGTGAGCAGCTGAGGCATGAGGCCGCGGACGAGCTCCTCACGGCCCGCCTTGGGCAGGTCGGTCATCCCCTCCGGGTCGTCGGTGTGATGGACGAAGTAGTGCGTCGAGAGCTGCTTGGCACGAAAGGCCGGCAGGCCGGCATCGATCGCAGCGGCCGCGCGCTCCTCGACGGTGAGGTCCGCCCAGTGACGTGGCGGCTTGCCGCGCCGGGGGGCGCTCATCGTCAGCTCGCCGGGCACTGGCCGTCTGGTGCTCGGGGTGGGTAGGTCGGTCATCCGGACACCGGTGAGATGAGTCGCAGGGCCGCCCACACGACGGGGGCGACAAGGGCGAGGGAGTCGAGCCGGTCCATGATCCCGCCGTGGCCCGGGAGGATGTTCGACATGTCCTTGACCCCGAGGTCGCGCTTGATGCTCGACTCGACGAGGTCGCCGATGGTCGCCACCGGCGCGACGACTGCGCCGAGCAGGGCACCCTGCCACCAGGTCGCTCCGTCGAACGCCAGCGGCAGGGCGATCGCCCCGACGACCATGCACGTGAGCACGGACCCGGCGAAGCCCTCCCAGGACTTCTTCGGCGAGAGCGCCGGCGCCATCGGGTGCTTGCCGAGCATCACCCCGAAGGCGTAGCCGCCGATATCGGAGAAGACGGTGACGAGGATGAAGATCAGCACCCGCCACTGCCCCTCCGGCTCGGCAACCATGAGGGCAGCGAACCCGGCGAGGAAGCACGGGTAGAGCAGCGTGAAGGCCCCCGCGCTGACGTCATGCAGTGCTCGGTCCAGACCGTCGGCGACCCGCCAGACGAGCACCGCGACGATGGACAGGGTCGTGGCGACGACGAGGGCCTCCGGCCCACGGAGGTAGGCGGACAGGGTCATACTCACGGCACCGATCGCGACCGGCACGAGCGGGACGTGGATCGAGCGCTCGGCCAGCGCCTGCCGCAGCTCCCAGACCGCGATGACGAGGGCGACGCAGACGATGCCGACGAAGATCGCCGGCATGACGAAGAGACCGACGGCGACGAGGACTCCGAGGGTCACCCCGACGCCGATGGCCGCCTTGAGGTCGCGGCCCGCCCGGCCGACGGCCTTGGCCGGCGCGGCATGACGGTTGGCCCGGCGCTGCGGGGGGTCCGCGTCGACGGGCGGATCGACGGGGGCGACTGGGCCGGTCGTGTCCATGAGGCCGAAGGGAGGTTGCTCAGACCTCGGAGAGCTCGGCTTCCTTGTGCTTGAGCAGGGTGTCGACCGTGTCGGTGTAGCGACGCGTCAGGGCGTCGAGCTCCTTCTCGCCGCGGGTGCCGTCGTCCTCGCCGACCTCGCCGTCCTTGACGAGCTTGTCGATCGTGTCCTTGGCGTGGCGACGGACGTGGCGGATGGAGACCTTGGCCTCCTCACCCTGGGTGTGCGCGAGCTTGATGTACTCCTTGCGCCGCTCAGCGGTCAGCTCGGGCATGACGATGCGGATGACGTTGCCGTCGTTGCTCGGGTTCGCGCCCATGTCGGAGTCGCGCAGCGCCTTCTCGATCGCCCCCATCGCGCCCTTGTCGTAGGGCGTGACGAGCATGGTGCGAGCCTCTGGGGTCTGGAAGGAGGCGAGCTGCTGCAGCGGGGTCGGGGCGCCGTAGTAGTCGACCATGACGTTGCTGAACAGGCCCGGGTTGACCCGGCCGGTGCGGATGCCGGCGAAGTTGTCCTTGGCCACCTCGATGGCCTTCTCCATCTTCTCCTCGGCCTCGAGCAGGGCGTCCTCGATCATGGTTGTCGACTCCTCATGGTTCGGTCTGGCGGTTGCGCCGTCGGGGCGCGCTGCTGGTCTGCGGACAGTCTCCCAGATCAGGGATGGACCAGGGTGCCGATGCGGTCGCCGAGCAGGCCGCGGGTGATGTTGCCCTCGCCCTCCATGCCGAACACGACCATCGGGAGCGCGTTGTCGGCGCACAGGCTGAACGCTGCGGCGTCGACGACCTTGAGCCCGTCGCGCAGAGCGTCCTCGAAGCTCACTGCGTCGAGCTTGCGGGCGTCAGGGTTCGTCCGCGGGTCCGAGTCGTAGACGCCGTCGACGCCGCTCTTGGACATCAGGACCGCGTCGCAGCCGATCTCGAGCGCGCGCTGGGCGCTCACCGTGTCGGTGGAGAAGTAGGGCATGCCTGCCCCGGCGCCGAAGATCACGACGCGGCCCTTCTCGAGGTGGCGGATCGCCCGGCGCGGAATGTACGGCTCGGCGACCTGGCCCATCGTGATAGCCGTCTGCACACGGGTGTCGATGCCCTCCTTCTCCAGGAAGTCCTGGAGGGCGAGGCAGTTCATCACGGTGCCGAGCATGCCGATGTAGTCCGCGCGGGCCCGGTCCATGCCCTTCTGCTGGAGCTCGGCACCGCGGAAGAAGTTGCCGCCGCCGACGACGATGGCGACCTGGACCCCTTCGCGGACCGCCGCGGCGATCTGACGGGCGATCCCGCGCACGACGTCGGGCGCGACCCCGACAGTGCCTCCGCCGAAGACCTCGCCCGAGAGCTTGAGCAGGACCCTGCGGTAGGCGGGCGCAGCGGGCGTCTCGGTCACGTGGTTCTCCTCGGGGGTGGTGCGTTCGCGGCAGGCGATCAGGCCGACCCGATCCTTCCACATGGGGCGGGAGGACATGACAGGCGCCTTGTCAGGTGACTCGCCGGTCACTACCGTCCTTGGGCAACGACACCGACGTCGACGAGGGGGAGCTCATGTCCGCAGACGCCCTCGCTGCAGGCTGGACCGTCCGCCCGGGCACCGAGGAAGCCTGGCGGGATGGCAAGCGCTACCTGTGGCTCATCGGGCTCGTTGTCCCCTCCCTCGCCTTCGTCGCCTACACCGGGTTCACGTTCACCGGGTGGACGGTCTGGCTGTGGATCGGCCCGATCCTCATCCTCGTCATTGCTGCGATGTACCTCATCGCAAGGGGCGACCCGGGACCGGCGGTCGTCGACGCACTCGGACCGATGGGCGAGCCGGCGAAGGGGTGGCTGCCGGCCGCGGTCCTCGAGCCCCTCACCCTGACGACGTGGCAGATGATCGCCACCACGATCTCCATCGGGTGCATCGGCGGCATCGGGATCAACACCGCGCACGAGCTCGGCCATCAGCGCGAGAAGGTCGAGCGCTGGCTGAGCAAGATCGCCCTGGCCCAGAGCGGCTACGGGCACTTCTACATCGAGCACAACCGCGGGCAGCACGTGCGGGTCTCGACCCGCGAAGACCCGACCAGCTCGCTGATCGTCCTCGCCCTCGTCCCACCGTTGTGGCGCCGGGTCATGGATCCCCGGGTCGTCGCTCATGACGGCGGGGACGACGTCGCGGTCGCCGAGTGTCCCGGCTGCGGCTACCGGTACGAGGTCGAGGCCGGTGACGAGCACGAGGGTTTCGCGGCCGGCATGCCCTGGTCGCAGATCCCCGACGACTGGTCCTGCCCCGACTGCGGCGTCCGCGACAAGGTCGACTTCCGCGTCCTGGCCGACGATCTGCCCGCGCCCGACGCGGCCCAACCGTAGGATCGACAGGGTGAGCACGGCGCTTCGCGACCAGATCGTCGCCGCGGCGAGGCGACGCACGCTGGCGCACGGGTGGAACGGGATCACCATGGCCCGGCTGGCCGATGACGTCGGCGTGAGCAGGCAGACCATCTACAACGAGATGGGCTCCAAGACCCACCTCGCCGAAGCGCTCGTCGACCACTAGCTGCGGGCCTTCCTCGCCGAGGTCGTCGCGGGCTTCGGTGCCGAGCCGGCCGACCCCGTCCGGGCCGTGCGATCCTCGGTGCTCTCGGTGCTGCAGTACGCAGAGGAGAGCCCGCTCATCCGGGCGATCGTCTCCTCGGCGCAAGGGGCGGAGACCGACCTGCTCCCGCTCCTCACCACCCGCCCCAGCACGATCCTCGGCGGGGCGACGACGACGATCTGCGAGCTCCTCGCCCGCTACGGCCTGGCAGTGCCCGACAGTCGCGTCGAGAAGTGCGTCGACATCGGTGTCCGCACCGTCATCTCGCACCTCATGTTCCCCACGGAGGAGCCCGAGATCCTTGCGGAGCATCTCGGCTGGATGGCTGGCCGGCTGCTCTTCGCCGACGAGAGCGCCGCAGCCCCCTGACGGCGGGCTACGGCCCGGACAAAACGAAGGGGGCGCCTCACCCGGCTGGGTGGGGCGCCCCTTTCGTGGGGTTGCGGCGTCAGGCGCCGACGCGGAAGCGGGCGAACGCCTTGGGGGTCGCACCGGCGGCCTTCAGGACGGCGCCGACGGACTGCTTGGCATCCTTGGCGAAGTCCTGGTCGACCAGCACGTTCTCCTTGTAGAAGCCGTTGAGGCGGCCCTCGACGATCTTGGGGAGGATCTGCTCCGGCTTGCCCTCGGCCTTGGCGGTCTCCTCGGCCACGCGGCGCTCGTTCTCGACGGTCTCCACCGGAGGG
>JBHWMJ010000195.1:0-6409 GCA_043423105.1 Marihabitans sp. | reverse complement strand
ATGTCGGCCCGGGTGGTCCCGGCGGCTACCGCGGTGGCCCCGGCGGCCGTGGCGGCACGCAGGGTGCCTTCGGGCGCGGCGGCGGTCGCAACAAGCAGCGCAAGAGCAGGCGCGCGAAGCGGCAGGAGTTCGAGCAGATGCAGGCGCCGTCGATCGGCGGCGTCATCGTCCCCCGGGGCGACGGCTCGACGGTCGTCCGCGTCCGTCAGGGTGCGTCCCTGACCGACTTCGCCGACAAGATCAACGCCAACCCGGCCTCGCTCGTCACCGTGCTCTTCAACCTCGGTGAGATGGCCACGGCCACGCAGAGCCTCGACGAGGACACCTTCCAGCTCCTCGGCGCCGAGCTCGGCTACGACATCCAGATCGTCAGCCCGGAGGAGGAGGAGCGCGAGCTCTTCGACTCCTTCAACATCGACCTGGAGACAGGCATCGAGGGCGAGGACGACGAGGACCTCGTGCCGCGTCCGCCGGTCGTGACCGTCATGGGTCACGTCGACCACGGCAAGACGCGCCTCCTCGACGCGATCCGCAACGCGGACGTCGGCGGCGGCGAGGAGGGTGGCATCACCCAGCACATCGGTGCGTACCAGATCCACCGTGAGCACGAGGGTGCCGACCGGGCGATGACCTTCATCGACACCCCGGGCCACGAGGCGTTCACCGCCATGCGTGCCCGTGGTGCGAAGGTCACCGACATCGCGATCCTCGTCGTCGCGGCCGACGACGGCGTCATGCCGCAGACGATCGAGGCGCTCAACCACGCCCAGGCGGCGGACGTGCCGATCGTCGTCGCGGTCAACAAGATCGACGTCGAGGGTGCCGACCCGGCGAAGGTCCGCGGTCAGCTCACCGAGTACAACCTCATCGCCGAGGAGTACGGCGGCGACACGATGTTCGTCGACGTCTCCGCGAAGCAGGGTCTGCACATCGACGACCTGCTCGAGGCGGTCCTGCTCACCGCGGACGCGGCGCTCGACATGCGGGCCAACCCTGACCGCGACGCCCGTGGTGTCGCGATCGAGGCCAACCTCGACAAGGGTCGTGGTGCCACCGCCACCGTGCTCGTCCAGGCGGGCACCCTGCGGGTCGGCGACGCCATCGTCACCGGCAGCGCCTTCGGCCGCGTGCGCGCCATGCTCGACGAGCACGGCAACAACGTCGAGGAGGCCGGTCCCTCCCGGCCGGTCCAGGTGCTCGGTCTCTCCTCGGTCCCGCGGGCCGGTGACACCTTCGTCGTCGCCCCCGACGACCGGACCGCGCGCCAGATCGCCGAGAAGCGTGAGGCCGCCGACCGTCAGGCCAGCCTGGCCAAGGCGCGCAAGCGGATCAGCCTCGAGGACCTCGACAAGGTCATCGCCGCCGGCAAGATCGACACGCTCAACCTCATCCTCAAGGGCGACGTGTCCGGCTCGGTCGAGGCGCTCGAGGACGCGCTGCTGCAGATCGACGTCGGCGACGACGTGGACCTGCGGATCATCGACCGCGGCGTCGGCGCGATCACGCTGAACAACATCAACCTCGCGATGGCGTCCGACGCGATCATCATCGGCTTCAACGTTCGGGCCGAGGGCCAGAACGCCGAGGTCGCCGAGCGCGAGGGCGTCGAGATCCGGTACTACTCGGTCATCTACCAGGCGATCGAGGAGATCGAGCAGGCGCTCAAGGGCATGCTCAAGCCGGAGTACGAGGTGGTCGAGCTCGGCACCGCCGAGATCCGCGAGATCTTCCGCTCGAGCAAGTTCGGCAACATCGCCGGATCGATCGTCCGCAGCGGCGAGATCAAGCGTGGCTCCAAGGCGCGGATCACCCGTGCCGGGGTCGTCATCTCCGAGAACGTCGAGGTGGCGGGTCTGCGTCGCTTCAAGGACGACGTCACCGAGGTCCGCGAGGGCTTCGAGTGCGGTATCAACCTGGGGTCGTTCAACGACCTCCAGGAGGGCGACCTCATCGCGACCTACGAGATGCGCGAGAAGCCGCGGGCCTGACCTGCAGCACGCACGAAGGGGTGATCCTCCCGCCCGGGAGGGTCACCCCTTCGTCGTCCGTCCGGCGTCAGCCGGCGAGGACCCGGTCACCGAGGACCTCGCCCTCGCGCACCCCCGGCAGGACCGCGAAGGTCGCCGACCCGATCGCCACCGTCCAGATGTTCAGCAGGTCGGCCTCGGCCAGCCGCTGCTGGACGGGCACGAACTGACGCTGCGCGTCGGCGCAGTACGCCGTGAAGAGCAGCCCGTGCGCCGACGAGGGGGTCTGCTCCCGGGTCAGCGCACCGACCTCGTCCTGCCCGGTCACCTCGTAGGAGTAGGGACGCCGCAGGAACCGCTCCCACGGCTCACGGGGCATGGCCCGTGCCATGTGGGACCCGGGGTCGATGACGGTCAGCCCGTGGGCGTCGGTCGCCGCGAGGTCGGGGGCCGACCTCTCGTGACCGCCGGTGAGCGGTGCCCCGTCGGAGAGCCGGCGACCGATGGCGTGCTCCTTGGCGACGGGGTCGAGCTCCTCCCAGGTGTCGAGGTTCATCGCGATGCGCCGGAGCACCAGCGTCGTCGCGTGCTCCCACGCGCCGCTGTCGGGGCCGCGCCACAGGAGTTCGTCGTCCGGCCCGTCGAGAGCCGGCTGGACCGTGCCGTCGACCTGCCCGAAGGCGTTGCGCGGTGCCTGCCACGACGGAGCGCCCGTCGTGGGACGGGTGCCCGTCTGGGTCCACCGGTGGCGCAGCGTCGACCCCGCTGCCCGCACGAGCGCCCGTTGCGCCCGAGCCGTCGCCTCGGCGGTACTCGCCCCGACCTGGAGGACGACGTCGCCGCCGCTCCACCGGTCGTCCAGCTTGTCCGTCGTGAAGGCGGGCAGCTCGGCGAGCCACGCCGGGGCGAGGTCGGGCCGACCGACCCGGCTGAAGGCGCTGAGCCCCAGCCCGACGGTGACCGTCAGGTGGGCGGGTTCACGGGTCAGCTCGGGGGTGTGGTCGGCCAGCGTCGGTCGCGCCTGGGTCATCCGGGCGAGGTCTTCGGTCCAGATGCGTAGCACCCGGCGCAGGTCGCCCAGCGTCGCGCCCCGAGCGAGGTCGAGCGCCACCCACCGGGTGTGAGCCGGGGGAGGGGTCACCACCCCCGCCGCCGAGGAGGGCCCTGCGGCGTAGCTCGACCCCCCTCGGCTGCGGCGCCGTGGGCGTCGCCGGGCTCAATGGCTCGAGCTCGACGTCGCCGAGCCCTCCTCGTAAGCGTCGTCGCCGTGCGACATGCCCGGGTCGTACTCCTCCTGGGCGCCGCTGAACTCGCGGCCGGTGAAGGCGAGCTCGACGTCCTGACCGTCCTTCGTCGTCACGGTGACGACGTAGTCCTCTCCGGCGACGACGGGCTCCTTGAGCTTCATGAGCATGATGTGCGGTCCGCCGGGCTCGAGGACCATCTCGCCGCCGGCCGGGACGGTGTGCCCGTCCTCGGCCTTGGTCATGACCGTGGCGCCGTCGTCCCCCTTCGCCATGACGTGGGCCTCGACGAGGCCGGCGACGGGGGAGGAGCCCCCGGTGATGACGACGTCCTCGTCGCCGGTGTTCTTCAGGGTGCCGAAGGCTCCGGTCATCCCCTCGTCGGTGGCCTTGACCCATCCGTCGCTGATGGTGAGGGTCGGTCCGGACCCGGCAGCGGAGGTGCTGCTGCCGCCGGCAGTGTCGGTGCTCGACCCGCAGGCGGCGAGGGTCCCGACGAGTGCGAGGCCGGTGAGGGCCTGGAGCGCGCGACGGCGCGTGGGCATGGGTGTGGGCATGGGTGTTCTTCTTCCTGTGCGTGAGTGGTGCGCCGAAGGGCGCGAAGGGGTGTCAGCGCGCAGGACGAGGAGGACCGCGGCCCGGAGGGCGGCGGGCGAGGGTCGCGCCGAGCGGGGCGAGGGTGCACGGCACGAGGGCGACCGGGGCGGGGACGACCCACCGGGGGAGCGACGGGGGACGCAGCCGGGCAGCCACGGCGAAGAGGATCCGCTCTCCCCGCGACCAGATGAGGGCGAGCGCGAGGGTCACGGCGAGGTGACCCGCGAGCATCGCTGCGCCCGGTGCGTGAGCCGCGGACGTCGCGACCGTGACCGTGTGGTCGTGGGCCGCGCCGTAGCTCGCCGCGGCGGCGCCGTGGCTCGCCATGCCGGTGAGGTGCACGGTCGCCTGGCCGGCCCCGAGGACGGCGACGGCGACGCCTGGAGAGACCTCTCGGACGCTGAGCCGGGCGACCGGCAGGGTGAGCAGTGACAGGACCACGAGCAGCGCGGCGGGATGCGGGGTGCTCCCGCCAGCGGCCCAGTGCGCCACCAGCCCGGCGCCGACGGAGGTCGATGTCAGGGCCAGGCTGCGCACGGCCCTGACGGCCGGGAGCCGTCCGCTGGTCACAGGTCGAGCATACGGTGGGGGGCATGGCTCGGCGAGCGGCGGCTCGAGAACCCGCCGACGCGGCCCCCTTCGCCTCCCACCCACGGGCCCTTCGAGCACCTAGGGTGTGGCCTGCACGACACCACCAGCACCGAGACACAGGGGAACTCACGTGACCACGCCACCTCCTCCGCCTGGCAGCGGCGGCAACCAGCCCTACGACCCCACCGGTTCCTCGCCGTACCCGGGTTCGGGAGGGTCGACGCCCTCCGGCCAGCCGACCGGCCCGTCCGCGTCGACGCCCTCCTACCCGAGCAGCGGCCAGTCGTCCTACCCCGGGCCGGCTCCGGCTCCCGGCCAGCACGGCGCGCCGCAGAGCGGCAGCGACAGCACGAAGATGCTCTCGCTCGTCTCGATGGGCACCGGTATCGCCGGCATCGTCATCTGCTGCTGCTGGGGCCTGCCGATCTTCTCGATCATCGCCCTCGTCACCGGCTACATCGCGAAGAACCAGACGAAGGCCAACCCCCGCCCTGACCTCAAGACCTTCATCACGGTGGGTCTGGTCACCGGTGCCATCGGTGTCCTCATCGCCATCCTGTACTGGATCCTCGTCGCCACGGGCGTCATCGACCTCAGCACGTCGTACAGCACGACCGGCTTCTGACAGCCGAGCCGCACAGCACCTGATGCGCCCCCGTCCGCCGGACGGGGGCGCATCGCCTAGCGTGGCCCTGTCCTGACCGTCTCTCCCGGAGGTGTCCGCCATGGCTGACCCGGCTCGCGCCCGCAAGATCGCCGACCGCATCAAGGAGGTCATCGCCGGCAACCTCGAGCAGGTGATCAAGGACCCCGACCTCGGCTTCGTGACGATCACCGACGTCCGGGTCACCGGCGATCTCCAGCACGCGTCGGTCTTCTACACCGTCTTCGGCGACGACGCCCAGCGCGAGACGAGCGCCCGCGTCCTGGCCGAGCACCAGGGCAAGCTCCGCTCCTTCGTCGGCCGCCAGCTGGGGATCCGGCTGACCCCCACCCTCGAGCTCATCCCCGACGCGCTGCCCGAGAGCGCCTCCCAGCTCGACGAGGCACTCCGGGCCGCCAAGGAGCGTGACGCCGAGCTCGCGGCCCAGGCGGCCGGGGCCCGCCCGGCCGGTGAGGCGGACCCGTACCGGAAGCCCCGCGAGTCCGACGAGCCGGGGACCGGCGAAGGGTGAGCGGACCGGCGGCCAAGGGGCGTCGCCCCTTCGCCGGTGACGGTCTCGTCGTCGTCGACAAGCCGGCCGGCTGGACCAGCCACGACGTCGTCGGTCGCTGCCGTCGGCTCTACGGCACGAAGAAGGTCGGGCACGCCGGCACCCTCGACCCGATGGCCACCGGCGTCCTCGTCGTCGGCGTGGGCCGGGCGACGCGGCTGCTCACCTTCCTCGTGGGGTGCGACAAGGAGTACCTGGCGACGATCCGGCTGGGTCAGTCCACGGTGACCGACGACGCCGAGGGCGAGGTGAGCTCGGCAGCCGGCGCCGTCGACCTCGAGGACTCGGCGATCGCGCGGGCGGTCGAGGACCTGATCGGCGAGATCAGCCAGGTGCCGAGCGCCGTCAGCGCGATCAAGGTCGACGGGCAGCGGTCCTACGCGCGGGTCCGCTCCGGCGAGCAGGTCGAGCTCGCGGCCCGGCCCGTCACCGTGGACACCTTCGAGGTCATCGCGCGCCGGGAGTCCGTCGCGGACGGCACCTCGGTCGTCGACATCGACGTCCGTGTCGTCGTCTCCTCCGGGACCTACGTGCGGGCGCTCGCCCGCGACCTGGGCTCCGCGCTCGGCACCGGTGGGCACCTCATCGCCCTCCGCCGCACCCGGGTCGGCGGCTTCACCCTCGACAGCGCCGTCGACCTCGAGGCCCTCACTGCGCTCGCGGAGGACCCTGAGGGGTCGATGCCGCTGCTCCCGCTGGCCGAGGCAGCAGCAGCGAGCCTCCAGGTGCGGCACCTCGACGCCGCCGAGGCCCGGGCGCTCGGCTACGGCCAGCGCGTCCCGTCCGCCGAGCCGGG
>JBHWMJ010000192.1:0-6329 GCA_043423105.1 Marihabitans sp. | reverse complement strand
CAACTAGTCGGACGAGGGTCGCGTCGGAGGGGAGCGGACGGTCGCCGGGCTCGCCGAGGACGACGGGGAGGATGCCCTTGCCCTCCTTGCCGGTGGACTCGGCGATGAGCTGCTCGGCCCAGTCGCCGAAGCCGACGACGGGGGTCCCGTGGTCGACGAGGTAGAGCTTGTCGCGAAGGGGGACCGTGCCGGCCATCGCGGCGCCCAGTCGCAGCGCCGGGTTGGCCTCGTCGTCGGCGGAGAGCAGGTCGGTGACCGCCTCGGCGTCGTCGAGCAGCTCCTCGACGTCGGCTCCGGCGAGGCCGGAGGGCACGAGACCGAAGGCGGTGAGGGCCGAGTAGCGCCCTCCGACGTTCGGGTCGGCATTGATGACGCGGTAGCCCTTCTCGCGTGCCTCGGCATCGAGGGGGCTGCCGGGGTCGGTGACGACGACGATCCGTTCGGCCGGGTTGATCCCGGCGTCCTGGAAGGCCTGCTCGAGGACGCGGCGCTGGCTGTCGGTCTCGACAGTGGAGCCGGACTTGCTCGAGACGACGACGACGGTGCGCTCGAGCTCGGTCGCCGCGGCCCGGACGACGTCCGGGTGGCTCGAGTCGAGGACGACGAGAGGGACGCCGGCGGTCGCGCAGATGACCTCGGGGGCGAGCGAGCTGCCGCCCATCCCGCAGAGGACGACGCGGTCGAGGCCCCGCTCGCGCAGGTCTTCGCGCAGCGCCGCGATCTCGCCGACCAGCGGACGCGAGGTGCGAGCCAGACCCACCCAGGCGAGCCGCTTCGCGGACTCCTCCTCGGCTGCAGGGCCCCACAGGGTGTGGTCCTGGGCGAAGAGCCGGCTGGCGACCTCGTCGGCGACGAGGTCGGGGACGGCAGCCGAGACGGCCTCGGCGGCCGCCCCGGACGCAGTGACGGACAGACTGCTCATCGGGCCACCTTCTCCAGCTCGGCCTGGACACCCTCGAGGAGCTCGGTCCAGGACTTCTCGAACTTCTCGACACCCTCGCGCTCGAGGAGGTCGGTGACCTCGGTGTAGCTGATCCCCAGCCCGTCGAGCGCGTCGAGCACCCGCTCCGCCTCGTCGTGCCGGCCGCTCACCTGGTCGCCCTGGACCTCGCCGTGGTCGATGACGGCGTCGAGCGTCTTCTCGGGCATGGTGTTGACGGTGTTCGGGGCCGCGAGGTCGACGACGTAGAGGGTGTCGGGGTAGTCCGGGTTCTTCACGCCGGTCGAGGCCCACAGCGGCCGCTGCTTGCGAGCGCCCTCGGCCTCGAGACGCTGCCAGCGGGGCGTCGAGAAGACCTCCTCGTACGCCTGGTAGGCCAGACGGGCGTTGGCCACGCCGGCCTTGCCGCGCAAGGCGAGCGCCTCGTCGGTGCCAATCTCTTCGAGCCGCTTGTCGATCTCGGTGTCGACGCGCGACACGAAGAAGGAGGCGACGGAGTGGATGCTCGAGAGGTCCTTGCCGGCGTCGAGGGCGTCCTCAAGACCGTCGAGGTAGGCGTTCATCACCGCGCGATAGCGCTCGAGGCTGAAGATCAGCGTGACGTTGACGCTGATCCCCGCCGCGAGGGTCTTCGTGATCGCGGGCAGACCCTCCTCGGTCGCGGGGATCTTGATGTAGACCTGTGGCCGGTCGACGGTGTCGGAGAGCTCCTGAGCCACGGTCACCGTGCGCTCGGCGTCGCGGGCCAGTCGCGGGTCGACCTCGATCGAGACCCGTCCGTCGACCCCGTCGGTCGCCTCGTAGATCGGCCGGAAGAGGTCGCACGCCTCCCGGACGTCGTCGGTGGTCAGCGCGAAGACGACGTCGTCGACCTCCTTGCCCTCCCGGGCGAGCTTGGTGAGCTGCTCGGTGTAGGCGTCGCCCTCGGCGAGGGCGGCCTGGAAGATCGACGGGTTCGTCGTGACGCCGACGATGCCCTTGGTCTCGATGAGCTCGGCGAGGTTGCCCGAGCGCAGTCGCTCGCGGGAGAGGTCGTCGAGCCAGACGCTCACGCCGACCTCGTCGAGCGCCTCGACCGCTGCGGGCTTGCTGGGGATGCTCATGCTCACTCCTTCGTCGTGGTGCTGTCGCCGGCGTCCGCGGTCACCTTGTCGTCGGCGCCCTTGGGGGTGCCGACGTCGGTGCCGGTCTCGTCGGCCTTGCGCGGCGCGGTCTCGAGCACGGCCGGGACGCCGTGGTTCGAGCGGGCCGCCTTGAGCGAGTCCTTCGCCGCCTTGACGACGGCCGAAGGGGTGAAGCCGAACTTCTCGTAGAGGGTCGTGTAGTCGGCGCTGGCCCCGAAGTGCTCGATGCTCACGCAGCGGCCGGAGTCGCCGACGAGGTCGTGCCAGCCCATCGCGACGCCCGCCTCGACGGAGACGCGGGCCTTGACCGACGTCGGCAGGACCTCGTCCTGGTAGCGCCGGCTCTGCCGCTCGAACCACTCGCGGCAGGGCATCGAGACGACCCGCGTCGGCGTGCCGTTCTTGCCCTTCTCCAGCGTCTTCTGGGCCTCGAGCGCGATGGCGACCTCGGAGCCGGTGGCGATGAGGATGATCTCGGGGGTGCCGCCCTTCGCCTCGGACAGGACGTATGCCCCCTTCGCCGCACCGGTGGCCTTGGCAAGGTCCGAGCGGTCGAGGACGGGCAGGTTCTGCCGGCTCAGGGCCAGGGCGGAGGTGCGGTCGTTCTTGAGGATCTGCAGCCAGGCGACCGCAGTCTCGTTCGCGTCGGCGGGCCGGACGACGTCGAGCCCGGGCATGGCCCGCAGCGAGGCGAGGTGCTCGATCGGCTGGTGGGTCGGGCCGTCCTCGCCGAGGCCGATGGAGTCGTGCGTCCACACGAAGGTCACCGGCAGCTGCTGCAGCGCGGCGAGCCGGACGGCCGGGCGCATGTAGTCGCTGAAGACGAGGAAGGTGCCGCCGTAGGGCCGCGTGAGGCCCTCGAGCGCGATGCCGTTGAGGATCATCCCCATGGCGTTCTCACGGATGCCGAAGTGGAGCGTGCGCCCGTAGGGGCCGCCGGAGAACATCTCCGTCTGCTTGCTCTTCGGGACGAAGGAGGGCTGGCCGTCCATCGTCGTGTTGTTCGAGCCGGCGAGGTCGGCGGATCCGCCCCACAGCTCGGGCATGGCGTCAGCGATCGCGGTGAGCACCTTGCCGGACGCGGCGCGGGTGGCGACACCCTTGTCCGTGTCGGTGGGGAAGCTCGGGATCGCCTTGGCGAGGTCCTTCGGCAGCTCACGGGCCTCGAGCCGGTCGAGCAGCGCGGCGCCCTCCGGGTTGGCCTTGCGCCACGCCGCGTAGCGCTTGTCCCAGGCCGTGTGGGCGGCCTTGCCGCGGGTGACGACCTTGCGGGCGTGGGCGAGGACCTTGCGGTCCACGGCGAAGGTCTTCTTCGGGTCGAGCCCGAGGATCTCCTTCGTCGCGGCCACCTCGTCGGCGCCGAGGGCCGAGCCGTGCGACGCGCCGGTGTCCTGCTTGTTCGGGGCGGGCCAGGCGATGATCGTCCGCAGCTCGATGAGGGTGGGCTTCTTCGACCGCTTGGCCTTCTCGCAGGCGCGCAGCAGTGCGTCGACGTCCTCGACGTAGGCGGAACCGTCACCGTTCTTGCGCCAGTCGACGACGGTGGTCGCCCAGCCGTACGCCTCGTAGCGCTTGGCGACGTCCTCGCTGAAGGAGATGTCGGTGTCGTCCTCGATGGAGATCTGGTTCGAGTCGTAGATGACGGTGAGGTTGCCGAGCTCCTGGTGGCCGGCGAGCGAGCTCGCCTCGCTCGCGACGCCCTCCATGATGTCGCCGTCGGAGGCGAGCACCCAGACGTGGTGGTCGAAGGGGGACTCGCCCGCCTTCGCGTCAGGGTCGAGGAGACCGCGCTGGCGGCGCTGGGCCATCGCCATGCCGACGGCCGTGGCGAGGCCGGAGCCGAGCGGGCCGGTCGTCACCTCGACGCCCTTGGTGTGGTGGACCTCGGGGTGGCCGGGGGTCTGGCTGCCCCAGGTGCGCAGGGCCTTGAGGTCGTCGAGCTCGAGCCCGTAGCCGTTGAGGTAGAGCTGGACGTACTGGGTGAGGCTGGAGTGGCCGCAGGAGAGGACGAACCGGTCGCGGCCGAGCCACCCTGGGTCGCTCGGGTCGTGGGTCATCACCTGCTGGTAGAGGAGGTAGGCGACCGGCGCCAGGCTCATCGCGGTGCCCGGGTGGCCGTCACCCTTGTTCTGCACGGCGTCGGCCGCCAGGATCCGGGCGGTGTCCACGGCAGCGATGTCGAGGTCGGTCCAGCCGGCCTTGCGAGCCACGGGCTTCTTGACGCTACGGGTGGGGGTCTTCGCACGCTGCGAGGGGGTCACTGGTGGGTTCTCTCTCACGTCGGGGGGTACGTCGCGATCAGCCTAGACGCCGAGCGATAGCATGGGGGGACTGCCCGCCCGCCTGCACCGAGGTATCCCGTGACCACGATCGACCGTCCGACCGCGCCTGCACAGGCGACGGGCGCCTCGTGGCGACGGACGGTGGCGGCATACGTCGCGCTGACGAAGCCGCGGATCATCGAGCTCCTCCTCGTGACGACCGTGCCGGTGATGTTCCTCGCCCAGCGCGGTCTGCCCAGCCTCTGGCTCGTCCTCGCGACGCTCGTCGGAGGGTCCCTGAGCGCGGGCTCGGCCAACACCTTCAACATGGTCTACGACCGCGACATCGACGCGAAGATGGGCCGCACCGCGAACCGGCCGCTCGTGACGGGCGAGGTCAGCCCGACGGCGGCGACGGTCTTCGGCATGGTCCTGGCTGCCGTGTCCACCGGGTGGCTGTGGCTCCTCGTCAACCCGCTGTCGGCCATGCTCTCGCTCGGCGCGATCGTGCTCTACGCCGTCGGCTACACGATGATCCTCAAGCGCCGGACTGCGCAGAACATCGTCTGGGGCGGTATCGCCGGCTGCATGCCCGTGCTCATCGGCTGGTCCGCGGTGCGCAACGAGGTCGGCTGGCCCGCGGTCGTCCTCTTCCTCGTGATCTTCTTCTGGACGCCGCCCCACTACTGGCCGCTGTCGATGCGGTTCACCGACGACTACGCCCGCGCGGGCGTGCCGATGCTCCCGGTCGTCGAGGGCAACGTCACCGTGGGCCGCCAGATCGTCGCGTACTCCTGGGTCATGGTGGCGACCTCGCTCGTCCTCGTCCCGGTGGCGAACATGGGCTGGGTCTACCTCGTCGCCGCCGTCGCCTCGGGCGCGCTCTTCCTGGCGGAGGCGCACCGGCTGCTCTCCGCCGCGAAGGCCGGTGCCCAGCCCGCGCAGCTCAAGCCGATGCGGCTCTTCCACTTCTCGATCACGTACGTGTCGCTGCTCTTCCTCGGCGTCGCGATCGACCCGCTGCTCCACCTGCCGCTGCCCGGCCTCAGCTGACGTTCCTTCGTCCCGGTCGGACGGGAGCGGTGGGGCGGGTCAGCTACCCGCGTCAGGCAGCTCGGCGTGCGTCGAGCGCGAGAGCACCATCGCCCGGGTGACAGCGACGACGAGCAACGACGCGCCGAGCATGTGCGCGAGGACGAGCACCTCGGGCAGGTCGGTGAAGTACTGGACGTATCCGATGAGGCCCTGGGCTGCGGTCACCGCGACAACGACCCCCCACGCTCGACCGGGGGCCTCGGTGCGTCCGGAGATCCGCGCGCCGATCCAGACGGCGACGACGAGCCCGGCGAAGAGCATGACGGTGTCGGCGTGCAGCCACGACATCGCACGCGGGTCGAGGCCGGTGCGGGCGGGCGTCTCGGCGTCGCCCGAGTGCGGGCCGGAGCCGGTGACGATCGTGCCGAGCACGAGGACGGCGCCGGCGAGCACGCACACAGCCAGGCTGGCCCGGTGGACGAGCGGGTGGACGAGGAGCCGACGCGGACCGGCGGGCTCACGCTCGCGGACGAGCAACCACGTCGCCACCGCGACGAGGGCCGCCGAGCAGAGGAAGTGGAAGGCGACGATCCACGGGTTGAGCCCGGTGAGGACCGTGATGCCCCCGACGACCGCCTGCGCGGCGACGCCGGCGAGCACGCCCCACGCTCCGAGCTGGAGGTCGCGACGGTCGCGGGCCCAGCGGTAGAGCGCCCAGATGAGGGCGATCGCGACGAAGCCGAGGAGACCGGTCAGGGTCCGGTTGCCGAACTCGATGATCTTGTGGAAGCCCTCCTCCTGCTCGACGGTCGGCACGTACGACCCGGGGACGCACTGGGGCCAGGTGGGGCACCCCAGACCGGACCCGGTAAGGCGCACGAGGCCGCCGGTGACGATGATCCCGACCTGGCACAGGAGGTTGATGACGAGCAGCCGGCGCAGCCACGGGTGCCGGTCGCCGGGAAGTCA
>JBHWMJ010000191.1:0-3374 GCA_043423105.1 Marihabitans sp. | reverse complement strand
CGAAGGGGGACGAGGCGCCCCCGATGCCCTTCCGGGAGGCGGTGGGCTCGTCGACGTACCGGGCGGCGCTGGCCTCCGGTTTCGCGAACGGGTGGGCGAACTTCGGTGTGCGCGTGGCGATCCTGCCCCAGTTCGCCGTGGCCGTGCACGACGCGACGTGGGTCGCGGGCGCGGCGCTCGCGGTGTCGGCGGTCGGGACGGCCGGGGCCCTCCAGGTTGCCTCCCGGTACACGGACTCGTGGAGCCGGCGGCCGATGGTCCTCGTCGGTCTGGCTGTCACCGCTGTCGGGCTGGGGCTCATCGGCCTCAGCTCGAACCTCCTCGTGCTCCTCGCGCTCTGCGCCGTCTCGGGTGTCGGCGCCGGCCTGGTCAACCCGGCGCAGCAGGCCGCCGTCGCCGACGTCGTCGGGCAGGACCGCTCCGGAGGCAAGGTGCTCGCGTCCTTCCAGATGTTCCAGGACGGCGGGGCGATCCTCGGGCCGGTGCTCATCGGAGTCGTCGCCGACCAGCTCGGCTGGGTCGAGGCATTCGCCGTGACGGCGGTGATCTCGGTGCTCGCGATCGGGCCGTGGCTGGGCGCGGAGGAGACGGCTCCCGATCGTCGCCGCTGAGGCGGGTCCGGAGCGTTAGCCTCCGGGCGGGCCAAGGGGCCCGCCCGGCCGGAGGATCTCGTCAGGCGGTCTCGTCCGGCTTGCCCGTGCCGGGCTGGACGGTCCACTCCGGAGGCTCGTCGGCTCCGGAGTCCTCGTCGCGCTCGGCGTCCTCGAAGGTCTGCTGGACGATGCCCTGCGCGTGGTGCGTGGGGGCGTAGACGGCATAGATCTGCATCGGCTCGTCGCCGGTGTTGATGACGTCGTGCCACATGCCGGCCGGGACCTGGATCGACCAGCCGTCCGAGACCTCCTGCTCGAAGTCGAGGTTGTCCTTGCTCGGGCCCATGACGCAGCGACCCCGCCCGGCGTCGAGGCGGAGGAACTGGTCGGTCTCCGGGTGGGTCTCGAGGCCGATCGACTCGCCGACCGGGATGGACATGAGCGTGACCTGGAGGTACTTGCCGGTCCACGCGACGGTCCGGTACGTCGTGTTCTCAGTGGTGGCGGTCTCGATGTCGAAGGCGTTGGGCTTCGGACCGTTGTCGGTGATCTTCATGCGAGTCGCTCCTTGTCCGTGGGGTGGTCGGGTGGTCTGCCAACCACCCTACGCAGGGGGTGGGACACTCTGCCCGAGTGGGCACGTGTCACCCCCGACGTGCACCCTCGTCACGACTCCTCCGGCGGGGCGTCGTAGTCGTGCTTCCTCGCTACCTCGTCCCTGAGCTCATCGATCGTCGCGCGGTATCGGGGGTGTGTCGTCGAGGCGAGGTCGTCGAGCATCGCTGCCAGGGCCGCTGGGATGCGCAGCGAGTCCTGCCCGTAGTGGGCGATCTCTCGGACCATGGTCGTCAGGAGGTCCTCGATGCGCTGGGGCCGGTGGACGAGGCGGACGACGTCCTCGGAGTCGACGACGTACGGGCTGGGGGCGGAGCGCTGGACCAGGTGCCGCCCCACCCGGTGCAGCTCGTGGATGACCTCGACCGCGGTCGTCGGGTCGTTGATGCCGGGGGAGAGGGCGCGTTCGGCGATGTCGACAAGCTGTCGGATGCCGAAGCCGACCTCCTGGTGCATCGTCCGCGCCGACCCGAGCCGGACCGCCCGGTCGATGACCCGGTACTGGTCGTGGCTGAGGTCGTGGTCGCCCCAGACCCGGGCGATGACGGAGCCTTCGACGACCCAGGCACCGACCGGGACGAGCAGCTGGATGACGGTGTCGTGCTCCTGGGCGTGCTCGACGAGCCGGCGGTAGTCGACCCGTGCCACGTGCCCGTGCCGGTCCTTCGCGATGACGTCCACGTGACGGGTCCCCGGCGATGGTGACCAGGTGCGACCGAGGTCGTCGCCGCCCTCGTCGGCCTCGACCGGGTAGACGTCGGCGATCCCGCGGACGGTACGTTCGCCGATCGCCGAAATCACCTCGGAGACCTGGATGGTCGTCGTGATGTGGTGGATGAAGGCGAGGAAGCAGGCCACCGACGCGAGGACGAGGACGAACGCCAGAGACACGGAGAGCTGAGGGACGAAGGGATCGGAGCCCTCGTACCCGCCCCGCACCGACCGCAGCACGGTGAGGCTGAAGACGAAGGACGCCGTGAAGACCCCGAGCGTGATCTGCGTGACCCTGCTGGAGAGGAAGTCGCCGAGGACCCGCGGCGTGAACTGGCTGCTCGCCAGCTGCAGGACGACCATCGTGATGGAGAAGACGAGCCCGGTCACGGAGATCATCGCGCTGGCGATGGTGCCCAGGACCGATCGTGCCCCGTCGGGTCCGCCCTGGAAGACCCAGGGGACGTGCTCGGCGATCCGCCCGTCGACGACCGGCAGGGCGACGCCGAGCGCGAGTGCGACGAGGACGATCGCGAGCGGGAGCGCCCAGAAGGGCTGCCACAGCCGCGCCCACGTCGATGGCGGCGTGACGATCGGTACGTCGCCACGAGCCGGCTCACGATTGCTCATGCCCCCGATCCTGCCTCAGCCGCAGGCGAAGGGGCAGAGTCAGGAGCGTCCGGCGAGGTGGCGTCGGGAGTAGCCGACGACAGCCGCCAGGGTCAGCGGCCCCAGAGGAGGATCGGCAGGTAGGCAGCGACCATGAGGGCGAGCGCGCTGCCGTGCACCGTGTACTGGTCGGGTCGCGCCCCGCCGAGCAGCTGACCGGTGAGCGTGACGGTGAAGAGCCAGGTCACCAGGAGGCCGCCGAGCGTCCCGAGGATCACTGGGAGCCACCTCGGGATGTCGATGCTGGCGAGGCGCTCCCCCCACGGTCGGACGAGCCCGACGACGAGCCAGCCGCAGAGGATCTGGACGACGCTCAGCCCGACGACGTAGCCGGGCTCGTCGGCATGGAGGGCATGGAGCTCGCCAGTGCCAGGGAGTGCCCCCGCGAGCATGAGGAGGCGCCACACCGCGGACGGGACGGTGCACGCGAAGGCACGCCAGGCCGCGACCTGCTCCCACCGCTGCGGGCATCTCGCGGTCGACGGGCGGTCGGTGCCCGGAGAGCGTGCGGCGCCTGCGGAGCGGGCGAGGGGCTGGCTCGACATCATGTCGTCCAGCGTGGCCCCGCCGGTGCGGGCCCACCATGGGGGTTGCCCCCTCGTGACGCCGCCTGAGCGCCCGCCCCCGCCCAGCGGAACGAGCGGCCCCCTGATTGCTCGTTCCCCCTCAGTGGTTCCCCTTCAGTGCGCGTCCCCGCCCAGAGGAACGAGCCCCTCCCTCGTGCCACGATCGACCCGTGCGCGTGCTCGTCGTCGATGGTGCCAACGTCGTGGGCTCAGTCCCGGA
>JBHWMJ010000182.1:0-3966 GCA_043423105.1 Marihabitans sp. | reverse complement strand
GCGTGTCGCGGCCGACGGTGGCCCCCGTACGCCACCGAACTCGAAGCCAGACCTCGAAGGAGCACCGTGTCGGAGCCGAACAACATCCTGCTGACCGTGGACGGACAGATGCGGGAGGTGGCGCACGGCATCACCGGCCTGGAGCTCTTCCGGGACCAGTCCACCACCGTCGTGATGCGAGTGGACGGCGTGCTCTGGGACCTCTCCCGTGAGATCCCCGGCGGCGCCTCCGTCGAGTCCGTGGACATCACGGAGCAGGACGGCCTGGACGTGCTCCGCCACTCCACCGCCCACGTCATGGCCCAGGCCGTGCAGCAGCTGCGCCCGGACGCCAAGCTCGGCATCGGCCCGTACATCACGGACGGGTTCTACTTCGACTTCGACGTCGCCGAGCCCTTCACCCCCGAGGACCTGCGCACCCTCGAGAAGATGATGCAGAAGATCATCAACTCCGGGCAGGCCTTCCGCCGTCGTGTGGTCACCGAGGACGAGGCCCGCGCCGAGATGGCGGACGAGCCCTACAAGCTCGAGCTGCTCGGCAAGAAGAACGACGCCGCGACCGCCGGCGAGGGCGCCTCCGTGGAGGTCGGCGCCGGCGAGATCACGATCTACGACAACGTGGACCGCAAGTCCGGCGACGCCGTCTGGTGCGACCTCTGCCGCGGCCCCCACCTGCCGCAGACCAAGCTCATCTCCAACGCGTTCGCCCTCACCCGCTCCGCCGCGGCGTACTGGCTGGGCAACCAGGACAACAAGCAGCTGCAGCGCATCTACGGCACCGCCTGGCCCACCAAGGCGGACCTCAAGGCCTACCAGGAGCGCCTGGCCGAGGCCGAGCGCCGCGACCACCGCCGCCTGGGCTCCGAGCTGGACCTGTTCTCCTTCCCGGACGAGCTGGGCTCCGGCCTGCCCGTGTTCCACCCGCGGGGCGGCATCATCCGCAAGGAGATGGAGGACTACTCCCGTCGGCGCCACACCGAGGCCGGCTACGAGTTCGTCTACACCCCGCACATCACCAAGCAGCACCTCTACGAGACCTCCGGCCACCTCGACTGGTACGCGGACGGCATGTTCCCGCCCATGCAGATCGACGAGCAGCGCGACCCGGAGACCGGCGAGGTCACCCGGCAGGGGCAGAACTACTACCTCAAGCCGATGAACTGCCCCATGCACAACCTGGTGTTCCGGTCTCGCGGCCGCTCGTACCGCGAGCTGCCGCTGCGCCTGTTCGAGTTCGGCGCCGTCTACCGCTATGAGAAGTCCGGCGTGGTGCACGGCCTGACCCGTGTGCGCGGCTTCGCCCAGGACGACAGCCACTCCTACGTCACCAAGGAGCAGGCGCCGGCGGAGATCAAGCACCTGCTCGACTTCGTGCTCGGGCTGCTGCGTGACTTCGGGCTCGACGACTTCTACCTCGAGCTGTCGACCCGCGACGAGAGCGGGGACAAGCAGGACAAGTTCATCGGCTCCGACGAGGACTGGGCCGAGGCGACGAAGGTCCTCGAGGACGTCTGCGTCGCGTCGGGTCTCGAGCTCGTCGCTGACCCCGGCGGCGCCGCCTACTACGGGCCGAAGGTCTCGGTCCAGGCGCGCGATGCCATCGGCCGGACCTGGCAGATGAGCACGATCCAGTACGACTTCAACCAGCCGTCCGCGGATCGCTTCAACCTCGAGTACGTCGCTGCCGACGGCTCCCGCCAGCAGCCGGTGATGATCCACTCGGCGAAGTTCGGGTCGATCGAGCGCTTCATCGGGGTCCTCGTCGAGCACTACGCCGGTGCCTTCCCGGTGTGGCTCAGCCCGGTCCAGGCGCTCGGCGTGCCGGTCGCAGAGGACTTCGAGCCGTACCTCCAGGGGGTGCTCGACCAGCTCGCCGCCGCCGGGGTGCGGGTCGAGATGGACGACAGCGACGACCGGTTCCCGAAGAAGATCCGGAACGCGAGCAAGTCCAAGGTCCCCTTCACGCTCATCGCGGGTGCCGAGGACCAGGCGGCCGGCGCGGTCTCCTTCCGCTACCGCGACGGCTCGCAGGAGAACGGCGTGCCCGTCGCCGACGCGATCGCGAAGATCCGCGAGGCGATCGACACCCGCGCCCAGGTCTAGGTCTCGAGGCTCCTTCGTCGCACCTCGACCGACACGCTGGTCGCACCTCGACCGACACGCTGGTCGCACCTCGACCGACACGCTGTTCGCACCTCGACCGACACGCTGGTCGAGGTGCGAAGGCCGCCAAGGCCTGAGCCTCGAGACCCCGAGACGGCTAGATTGCCGGCATGGACGCACGGATCCGGCCGGTCGAGCGGCGCGACGCCTTCTCGTTGGCGGCGTTGCGGATCCAGCACGACCGGGAGCAGGGGCGTGCCTCGCGGCCGGGGTTCATCACGGAGTACGCCGACGCCTTCCTCGCCGAGATCGACGACTACCGCGGGTGGATCGCCGAGGAGACCGACGGCAACCCGGTCGGCTGCCTCCTCGCCCTTCGGGTCTGCAAGCTCCCGACCCTCATGGCCGAGGGGCGGCCGGAGTGGTGGTACGTCCAGTCCGTCTTCGTCGGTGTCGACCACCGACGCCAGGGCATCGGCAGCGCCCTCATGACCGCGGTCAAGCGAGCCGCCCGCGACGAAGGGGTGCGATGGCTCGAGCTGCGCAGCAGCAACGCAGGTCGGCCGCTCTTCGAGTCGGCCGGCTTCTCCACCCCTTCGCCCCGGCTCATGCAGTGGACGCCCTGACGCGAGGACTCCCAACACCCAGCACGACGGCCCCGCGAGCTCATACCTCGCGGGGCCGTCCGTGGTGCTGCAGCACCAAGTGAAGAGGACCTGAGCCGCCCGATCACGCAGGCGCGCCGACCGTCCGTCGCCGGGGTCTTGTGCCCGCCCGCGAAGGGGCGTACAACTGCTCTACCGATCCACCCCGGTGGGTCGGGGACCGGGATCCGAAACGAACCCCATCCGAGCCGGGCAACCGTCTCGACCGCACGGTGATGCGTCGGGGGATTCCATGATCGACCCCGCGAGGCACGACCATCACGTCGGCCGCACCGAGGGCCCGGGCACTCATACTGCCCGGGCCCTCACCTGTGCCGGCGCGCACCGGTCGCCAGGCGGGTGCCTAGGATCGGCCGCATGAGCGAGCCCACCCCCGAGCCGCTGCCCACCGAGGACGGCCGCGCCCTCGTCGGCGTCCCCGACGGCTTCGACCGCCTCTGGACCCCGCACCGCATGGCGTACGTGACGGGGGAGCGGCCGAGCAAGGACGCCGGCGACGGCTGCCCCTTCTGCGCGGCCCCCGGCAAGGACGACGTCGAGGGGCTCGTCGTCGCGCGCGGCGAACACTGCTACGTCGTCATGAACCTCTTCCCTTACAACGCCGGGCACGTCCTTGTCTGCCCCTACCGTCACGTCTCGTTGTACGTCGACCTCACCGATGAGGAGACGGTCGAGTTCACCGCCATGACGAAGACTGCGATCCGGGTGCTCCAGGAGACCTCCGGGCCGCACGGCTTCAACCTCGGCATGAACCAGGGCGAGGTCGCCGGTGCCGGTGTCGCCGCGCACCTGCACCAGCACGTCATCCCACGCTGGGGCGGCGACATGAACTTCTTGCCGATCGTCGCGCAGACCAAGGCGATCCCGATCCTCCTCGAGGACTCCCGGGCCCGTCTCGCGGCCGCCTGGCCGAGCGCCTGACACGAGTCGAAGACGGTCCGGTCGTCATTCCGACCGAACCGTCTTCGAATCGTGAGCGGGTGCCCCGCGGGCAGCCAGGCGAAGGGGGTCAGCCCGCGGCGTGCTCGGCAGCCAGCCGCTCCGGCATCGGCTGGTACCCGTGCGGTGAGCGGTGCAGCTCTCCGGTGCCACGGGCGACGCTGCGCAGCGCGATGGGGTAGTCGACGAGCTCGAGCTGCGGCACGAGCGCGCTGACCCGGGTCCGCAGGCCCTCGTCGTCCTCGGCGTCGGTGAGAGC
>JBHWMJ010000181.1:0-3185 GCA_043423105.1 Marihabitans sp. | reverse complement strand
AGCGCGGCCCACAGCCACCGTTGCGGGCGGGTCGAGGCGAGAGCCGCGCCGGCGAGCACGGCCACCGCCAGCGTGAGCGGCAGGTGGACGGCGGACCCTGGCCCCAGCGGCGAGGCGAGCCGGCCCCCGGGTCGCAGCAGGTAGTGCAGGCCGTACCCGAGGGTGCCGAGTACCGCGGCTGCGGCGACAGCCCGTAGGACCGGCGCCACCTGCACGTCCGGCAGACGCACCACGGTGAGCAGCGGAAGTACGGCGGCCAGGCCCGCGAGGAGGAGTGCGATGAGGGCGATCGATCGCGACGGGGTCGCCGACCAGAGCAGGGTGCAGACCCCCCAGGCGAGGACCGCGGCGAAGGGGGCGGTCGTCGCCAGCAGGGGCCAGACCCGCGGCGAGCGCGGGTCCACGCCGCTCACACCGGCCGTGGCTCCCCCCAGGGCCAGGCTCATGACGATGCCCACCCAGAGGTACCCGGCGACACCGGGCGACCAGTGGGTTGCCAGCGGCAGCACGCACAGGGCGAAGGTCGCGGCGGGCAGCAGCGCTCCGCCGGCTGCCCCTCCCCCCGTCATGATCCCGAGCCTAACGACCGAGGGCGCGGCGTCGGGACGCATCCGGGCTGAGCGGCTCGATGCCCGCGCATGAGGCGAATCCGTGGTGAAGGTCACGCCGCGCGCGGCGGACCGGCCCTCTGTGCGTCAGGCGAGCCGCGTCAGCCGAAGGACGCCTCGAGCGCGACGATCCGATCCACCGCCGCGTCGATCTCGCGGGCCATGACATCGAACTTCTCCGCCGACTGCCGATAGGGGTCGGCGATGTCGTCGGCGCCCGGGTCGACCCGTGTGCGCCCGCGCTCCCGGGCGAGGTGCTGCGGGATGGCTGCCCACCGCTCGTCCGGGGTGGCCAGACCGGCGAGCCGCTGCGTCCAGGGCTCGGTCTGCTCGGCCGAGTCGATGAGGCGGGCGAGCTCCTTGATCGTGTAGCAGCGCTTGAGCAGCCGCGGGGCGTAGGACAGGACGAGCTTGCGGTGCTCGACCTCCATGGGGATGACCAGGTCGACCTCGCCGAGGATCCCCTCGGTCAGCTGGCGGGCCGCGAAGTCGCTGTGGCCGACCCCCAGGCCGTCCAGGTGGCGGGCGCTGCCCGGGTCCACCCCTTCGCCGACGAGGGCGCCGGTCCCGGCGCTGGTGACCGCGAAGGCACCCGGTCGGACCTCCTCGAGGCGGTGGGCCAGGACTCGCTCGGCGTAGGGCGAGCGACAGATGTTGCCGGTGCACACGGTGAGGATCCGCACTGTCATGCGTCCATCCTGCCGTGCCGGACCCCGGATCACCGTGTGATCGCTCAGGATCCGAGCGGCGCTCCCGGATCCTGGATGCGGCAGCGTTCCGCATCGCCGAGCGGCGGGCTGGCCGAGGTTGTGGCAATATCCAACCCGTCTGGGCGGTCTCGTCCAGGCAGGACTACTGCCGCCACGACCGACCGGAGGGCCGCCCCCTTGGAGTTGCAGGACTACGTCCGCATCGTCCGCAAGCGATGGCTGACCATCGCCCTGACGACCCTCCTGGTCCTCGGCCTCGCCGGCGTCCTCACCGCGGTCGCGACGAAGCAGTACGCCTCGCGGACACAGTTCTTCGTCTCGGTCTCCGGCGCCGACGACAGCGTGGCGCTCCAGCAGGGTGGGACCTTCGTCCAGCAGCGGGTGAAGTCGTACGCCGAGCTCTTCAAGACGGCGAAGGTCCTCGACCCCGTGGCCGAGGAGCTCGGCGGGGAGACGAAGGCGTCGGACCTCGACGGCAAGATCACCGTGACGACGCCGCCTGACACGGTGATGCTCGAGGCCACGGTGACCGATACCGACCCGGAGCGCGCCCAGGCCATCGCGGTGGCGATCGGTGAGACCTTCCCCGCCGTCATCGACGAGATCGAGCGTCCCTCTGACTCGAGCCGCCGCAGCCCGGTCAAGGTGAGCCTCGTCGCACCGGCGGAGACGAGCACGACCCCGGTCAGCCCGCAGCCGGTCCGCAACCTCGCCCTGGGCGTCGTGCTCGGCCTCCTCCTCGGCCTGGGCCTGGCCGTGCTGCGGCACCTCATGGACACGACGGTGCGCACGTCGGACGACGTCGAGGAGATCACCGAGGAGCCGATCATCGGCTCGGTCCACCACGACCCGCGCGCCGGACGGGAGCCGCTCATCGTCGAGACGGACCCGACCTCCCCCCGGTCCGAGGCCTTCCGCGCGCTGCGGACCAACCTGCAGTTCGTCAACGCCGCGACGCACCCGCGCACCATCGCCCTGACGAGCTCGATCCCCCGCGAGGGCAAGTCAACGACGATCGCCAACCTCGCCCTGACCCTGGCCCAGGGCGGCTCGCGGGTCTGCCTCGTCGAGGGTGACCTGCGCCGACCCAGACTCCTGGGCTACCTCGGTCTCGAGGGCGCGGCGGGGATCACCGACGTGCTCATCGAGCGGGCGACGCTCGACGACGTCATCCAGCCCTACGGGGACGACGGCGTCGACGTCATCGGTGCCGGCCAGATCCCGCCGAACCCGAGCGAGCTGCTCGCCTCCCCGACGATGTCGCGCATCCTCGACGACCTCGCGGTCCGCTACGACTACGTGCTCATCGACACCCCACCGGTGCTGCCGGTGACGGACGCCGTCGTCCTCAGCACCAAGGTCGACGGCATCCTCGTGCTCGTGGGGGCGACGATCGTGCGCAAGGAGCAGCTCGATTCGACCCTCGAGATGCTCGGGGCGGTCGACAACACCGTCCTCGGGCTCGTGCTCAACCGGGTCGGGACGAAGGGGTCGTCCGGCAGCGGGTACTACGGGTACTACAGCGACGAGACGACGCCGCGGACGCGGGATGAGCGACGGCGCCGGGCCCGGCGCCGTCGCCGCACCAGGAAGGCCTGAGCCGATGTCGTTGTACCAGCGCTCCCGTCGCAGCACGCGGTGGCTGTGGTGCCTCGTCGACCTGCTCGTCATCGTCGTCGCCTTCTACACCGCCGCGCTCCTGCGCTACGACCTCGACCTCGACGTCTCCTTCAGCCGCGCGGTCACCATGTGCATGGCGATCGCGCTGGCCGCGCACACCGTCATCGGCGCGGGGTGGGGGGCTTATGCCGTCGGGCACGAGCGGGGCTCCTACGAGGAGATCATCGACGTCGGCGTGACGGTGCTC
>JBHWMJ010000172.1:0-5567 GCA_043423105.1 Marihabitans sp. | reverse complement strand
ATGTCCAGCCGGTCCGCCGCTGCCGAGCGGCGCCCCGAACCCCTTCGGCACACCTCCGCCCTCGTCGCAGCCCAACACCTCGGCGATCGTGCTCACGGTCCTCTCGGGCGTCGCCACCCTCACCGTCTACTGCGCGTGCATCGGGGTCCCGTCGCTGATCTTCGGGATCCTCGGGATCACGAAGCAGAGCACCGACCCCGAGGGCGCGGCCCGCATGACGAAGATCGGCTGGATCGTCTTCGGTGTCATGACCCTCCTCACGGTCCTCGCGATCGCCGGCGTCATCGCCGCCGCCGTCATGAGCGAGAGCTCGTCGACGTCGACGTACCCCACCTACTGAGGTCTGATGCCTGACGGCGCACTCATCGTCCAGTCCGACAAGACGGTCCTCCTCGAGGTCGACCATCCCGGCTCGGCCGAGGCCCGGCGGGCCATCGCCCCCTTCGCCGAGCTCGAACGCAGCCCCGAGCACATCCACACCTACCGGATCACCCCGCTCGGGCTGTGGAACGCCCGCGCCGCCGGTCACGACGCCGAGCAGGTCGTCCACGCCCTCGTCACCCACTCGCGCTACCCGGTCCCGCAGGGGCTGCTCGTCGACATCGCCGAGACGATGGACCGCTACGGCCGGCTCACCCTGCGCAAGGACGACGAGGGCCGGCTCATCCTCGTGACGACCGACCGGGCGGTGCTCACAGAGGTCTTGCGGCACAAGAAGATCCAGCCCCTGCTCGGCGAGCGGGTCGACGACGACACCGTGCTCGTCCACCCCTCCGAGCGAGGCACCCTCAAGCAGGAGCTGCTCAAGGTCGGCTGGCCGGCCGAGGACGAGGCGGGCTACGTCGACGGCGAGGCCCACCCCATCGCGCTCGCCGAGGACGGCTGGACGCTGCGGCCCTACCAGGAGCAGGCGGTCGACGGCTTCTGGGACGGCGGCTCGGGCGTCGTCGTGCTCCCCTGCGGCGCGGGCAAGACCCTCGTCGGCGCCGCCTCGATGGCCAAGGCCTCGGCGACGACGCTCATCCTCGTGACGAACACCGTCAGCGCCCGGCAGTGGAAGGACGAGCTGCTCGCCCGCACCTCCCTCACCGAGGACGAGATCGGCGAGTACTCCGGGGCCCGCAAGGAGATCCGTCCGGTGACGATCGCGACCTACCAGGTGCTCACCCTGCGCCGGAAGGGCGTCTACCCGCACCTCGAGCTGCTCGACGCCCGCGACTGGGGCCTCATCGTCTACGACGAGGTGCACCTGCTGCCCGCGCCGATCTTCCGGATGACCGCCGACCTGCAGGCCCGGCGCCGGCTGGGTCTCACCGCGACGCTCGTGCGCGAGGACGGCCGTGAGGGCGACGTCTTCAGCCTCATCGGCCCGAAGCGCTTCGACGCACCGTGGAAGGACATCGAGTCGCAGGGCTACATCGCGCCCGCGGACTGCGTCGAGGTCCGGGTCTCGATGTCGGACTCGATGCGGATGGCCTACGCGACGGCCGAGCCGGACGACCGATACCGGCTCGCCTCGACGACCCCGGCGAAGCTCGACATCGTCGAGGCGCTCGTGCGTCGGCACCGGGCGACCGAGCCCGACGGCGAGCCGACCCTCGTCATCGGCCAGTACCTCGACCAGCTCGACGAGATCGTCGAGCGGCTCGGCTGCGACCTCATCACCGGGCAGACGCCGGTCAAGGAGCGGCAGCGGCTCTTCGCCGACTTCCGCGAAGGGAGGTCGCGTCTCCTCGTCGTCTCGAAGGTCGCGAACTTCTCCGTGGACCTGCCCGAGGCCTCGGTCGCGATCCAGGTGAGCGGGACCTTCGGGTCGCGTCAGGAGGAGGCCCAGCGGCTGGGTCGGGTCCTCCGGCCGAAGGGGGACGGCCGCACCGCGCACTTCTACACCGTCGTCACCCGCGACACCGTCGACGCCGAGATGGCCGCGCACCGGCAGCGGTTCCTCGCCGAGCAGGGCTACGCGTACCGGATCGTCGACGCCGAGGACGTCCTGCGGCGCTCATAGATCCAGGTGATACCCAGCGCGCTCCCAGCGCAGAGGCCCACACTGGACCTCATGAGCCCGTCATCAGCGTCCAGCCAGGCCCCTGAGGCCCGCCTGCTCGTCGTCGAGGACGAGCCCAACATCCGCGAGCTCCTCGCGACCTCGCTGAAGTTCAACGGCTTCGAGGTGGAGGTCGCGGGCGACGGCCGCACGGCCCTCGACCTCGCCGCGACGATGCAGCCCGACCTCGTCGTCCTCGACGTCATGCTCCCCGACCTCGACGGCTTCGAGGTGACGAACCGCCTGCGCGGCCGCGGCCAGCACGTCCCCGTCCTCTTCCTCACCGCTCGCGACTCCCTCGACGACAAGATCAAGGGGCTCACGGTCGGCGGCGACGACTACGTCACCAAGCCCTTCTCCCTCGAGGAGGTCGTCGCCCGCATCCGCGTCATCCTGCGACGCACCCTCGACGAGCCGGACTCTGAGTCGGTGCTGCGCTTCGCCGACCTCGAGCTCGACGAGGATGCCCACGAGGTGCGCCGCGCCGGCAAGGTCATCGAGGTCTCGCCGACGGAGTTCAAGCTGCTCCGCTACCTCATGCTCAACCCCAACCGTGTGCTGTCGAAGGCCCAGATCCTCGACCACGTGTGGGACTACGACTTCCGCGGCGAGATGGGCATCGTCGAGTCCTACATCTCCTACCTCCGCCGCAAGATCGACACCGAGGGGCTGCCCCCGCTCATCCACACGAAGCGCGGCTTCGGATACCTCCTGCGGATGCCGCCGGAGGCCTGATGAGCCAGCCCTCCGGAGCGAAGGGGGGCACTCCCCCGTCGCCCGTCCGTCCGGTCTCCGTCGGCCCGGTCTCCGACGGCCCCGCCACCAACGGCACGAGCAACCCGGTGGTCCGGGCGCTGGAGTCGATGCCGCTGACCTACCGGCTCGTGGCGATCGTCCTGACGCTGCTCATCGCCGCCATCGTGGTCACGGGGTCGATGTCGGCCTACCTCCTGCGCCGCGACCTGCTCGAGAGCACCGACCAGCAGCTGCGCTCGGTCGCCCAGCCGGTCGCCGACCAGCTGCTCAACTTCAAGCAGCAGGGCAGCCCGCTGCCGAACTCCTACGCCTTCGCGTACATGCCCACGGACACGAGCCGGCGGTGGGCGATCAACCCGACGGCCGAGACGAGCCAGCCGGAGCTCCCCTACCTCGATGACGACGACCCTCGCGTCCGGACCGGCGAACCCTTCACCGTGGACTCGACCGACGGCCGCACGACGTGGCGCTTCGTCGCGGGGACGGTGAGCGACGGCGCGGAGACAACCTTCGCGGTCGGGCTGCCGCTGCGCGACCACGACCGGACCGTGGCCAGGCTCATCACCCTGACGGTCTTCACCGGCCTGCTCGCGACGGTGGCCTGCGGCATCCTCGGGTGGTTCGCGACCCGCCGCGCCTTCCGGCCCCTGCGCAAGATCGAGGACACCGCCGCGGCCATCGCCGCCGGCGACCTCACCCGACGGGTCCCGGTCCGCACGAGCCACGACGAGGTCGCTTCGCTCTCGGACTCCCTCAACGTCATGCTGACGCGTATCGAGCGGTCCTTCGCCGCCCAGGAGGCGAGTGAGACGCGCATGCGCCAGTTCGTCGCCGACGCCAGCCACGAGCTGCGCACCCCGCTCGCGACCGTCCGGGGGTACGCCGAGCTCTACCGCCAGGGGGCGATCGCCGACCGCGAAGGGCTCAACAGCTCGATGCAGCGCATCGAGGGCGAGGCCGGCCGGATGAGCCTGCTCGTCGACGACCTGCTCACCCTCGCCCGGCTCGACGACGAACGCCCGATGGAGCGCTCGCTCGTCGACCTGCTGACCCTCGCCGCAGAGGCCGTCCACGACGCCCGAGCCCGCGACCCCGAGCGGAGCATCAACCTGCACGGCCTGCAGGGCGACCTCGCCCCGGTCATGGTCCGCGGCGATGACGGGCGCCTGCGCCAGGTCCTCGGCAACCTGCTCACCAACGCGCTCATGCACGCCGGGCCGGGAGCACCGATCGAGGTCCGGCTCGGTGAGGAGGGCGACCGCGCGGTCATCGAGGTCCGTGACCACGGCGTCGGCATGGACGAGGCGACGGCGGCACGGGTATTCGAGCGGTTCTACCGGGCCGACAAGGCCCGGTCCCGGGCGAAGGGGGGATCTGGCCTCGGGCTGGCGATCGTCGCGGCGATCGTCGAGCAGCACGACGGCCGGGTCTCGGTGCGCACGGCCCCCGGAGCAGGGTCGACCTTCCGGTTCGACCTCCCCCGGGCCTGACACCTACAGCAAGCTCACAGCCGAGAGACAGGCCCACCCGACCTAGGAGGGGTCAACTGGGGTCGACCCATCGAACACACCTGCAGGAGCAGCACCATGCACGACGACACCGCCCCCCTGCCGTACCAGCACCGACACCCCATCGGCGACTACCCGACGGTCCAGACCGCTGCCCCGGCGCTCCCGCCCACAGCCGAGACGCCGACGCCTACCCCCGGCCCGGCCGTCGAGCAGCAGCGCCGTGGCGGCCTGCGCCGTGCTGGCGAGCTGAGCCTCGTCGCGCTCCTCGCAGCGGGGCTCGCGAGCGGCGGGACCTACGCGGCCACGACCCTCGTGGCCTACTCGCCCGGGACCCCTTCGAGCTCGTCGACGCTCCCAGCGGTCAGCACGGTCCCGGTGAGCCAGGCACAGAAGAGCGCTCCCGACTGGCAGGCCGTGGCCGCGACGGTGGCGCCGAGCGTCGTCTCGATCACCGTCAGGGGCGAGCAGGGCCAGGGACAAGGGTCCGGCGTCGTCATCGACGAGCAGGGTCACGTGCTGACGAACAACCACGTCGTCTCCGGCGGGGGCACGGGCACCGAGCTCGACGTGACTCTCGCCAACGGCGACACCTACGCGGCGACGGTCGCCGGCACCGACCCCTCGACCGACCTCGCCGTCCTCTCGATCACCGAACCGCCTGACGACCTCACGCCGATCCAGCTGGGCAGCAGCGACTCCCTGGCCGTCGGCGACCCGGTCATGGCGATCGGCAACCCACTCGGGCTCTCCGGCACCGTGACCACCGGCATCGTCAGCGCCCTCGACCGACCGGTGACGGCACGCGAGCAGTCCAGCGACCCCTTCGCCCAGGGGCAGGGTGACGAGGCCTCCGTGACCAACGCTGTCCAGACCTCGGCCGCGATCAACCCGGGCAACAGCGGCGGCGCCCTCGTGGACGCCGCTGGCCGGCTCGTCGGCATCAACTCCTCGATCGCCTCGCTCGGCGGCGGGAGCTCAGGCTCGATCGGCATCGGTTTCGCGATCCCCGTCGACACCGCCCGGATGATCGCCGATCAGCTCATCGCGGACGGGACCGCCGAGCACGCCTTCCTCGGTGTGACCCCGCAGGACGGGACCGCCACGCTCGGCTCGGCCCGGCGCAGCGGCGCGAAGATCGCCGCGGTGTCCGAGGGTTCGGCCGCGGCGAAGGGAGGGCTGCAGCAGGGCGACGTCGTCGTGGCCGTCAGCGGCACGCCGGTGGTCTCGGCCGAGTCGCTCGTCGCGCACATCCG
>JBHWMJ010000163.1:0-2615 GCA_043423105.1 Marihabitans sp. | reverse complement strand
GCCGCCGGCGCGAGGACCAGGGCCAGGGCCGCCGGGGTGGCGACGAGCGCCGTGGCGAAGGGGGTGGTGCGCATGAGGAGCCTCTCTGGGCTGGGACTGGTGCCACGCCCGGGCGCTTCACGCGTCTGGGCTCGACCCGCTGTCCGCGACGGGTGGTGTGGAGCCTCGCTCACGTCAGGTGCCCCGGCTTGCCTGCACCCCGAAGGGTCGGGCTCACGGTTGCGGGTCAGCGCCGGACTCTCACCGGCTTCCCCTGGGTGTGGGCAATGCCACCGCTGGCGCGGTGACGCCACGCTGTCTAGACCTCCTCCGCGATGCCCATACACTGTTGTCCGAAGGCGTCTGAGCCGTCATCAGCGGCGAGCCTCCGGAAGAACGCGACCGGCCCCCTTCGGAGCCGATCGTCACTAGACCCGGGCGGGTGGTCCCGTCACAGACCGAGTTGAGCGGTCACCCCCTTCGCTCGAAGGGAGTGGCAAGCGAGGTGGTACCGCGGTGCCGTTGGGAAGACCTCCCTGCGACGTCGTCCTCGGCAGCAGCTGACCGGACCGACCCACCCCGCTGGAGCCACCTCGATGACGTACCCCAAGGTCACCGCCACGCCGTCCACCGCGCACCCCGGCGCCGCGCTCGGCGTGCCCGCGAGCCCGTCCTTCCCCGCGATCGAGGAGGGCGTCCTCGCGTACTGGGACCAGGACGACACCTTCCGGGCCTCCGTCGAGGCCCGTGACGCCGGCGCCGACGGGAGCAACGAGTTCGTCTTCTACGACGGGCCCCCCTTCGCCAACGGGCTGCCGCACTACGGCCACCTGCTCACCGGCTACGTCAAGGACGTGGTCCCGCGCTACCAGACGATGCGCGGCAAGCGGGTCGAGCGGCGCTTCGGGTGGGACACCCACGGCCTGCCCGCCGAGCTCGAGGCGATGCGCCAGCTCGGGCTGAAGACGACCGACGAGATCCGCGAGCTCGGCATCTCGACGTTCAACGCCGCCTGCCGCGAGTCGGTCATGAAGTACACGGGGGAGTGGCGCGAGTACGTCACCCGCCAGGCACGGTGGGTCGACTTCGACAACGACTACCGGACGATGAACCCCGGCTTCATGGAGTCGGTCATCTGGGCGTTCAAGCAGATGTACGACAAGGGCCTGGTCTACGAGGGCTTCCGCGTGCTGCCGTACTGCTGGCAGGACGAGACGCCGCTGTCGAACCACGAGCTGCGGATGGACGACGAGGTCTACCAGCAGCGGCAGGACCCGTCGGTCACCGTCGGCCTGCGGATGGACTCCACCGGGGAGGACCCGGTCCTCGACGGCGCCCACCTGCTCGTCTGGACGACGACCCCCTGGACCCTGCCGAGCCACCTCGCGGTCATGGTCGGCTCGGAGATCGGCTACGTCGTCGTCGAGGCGCCGGTCCCCGGCGTGGACGGTGAGACCGCGCGGTACGTCCTCGCCGAGGCCCGGCTGGGTGCCTACGCGCGCGAGCTCGGCGACGAGCCCGTGATCGTCGGGCGCTACACCGGGGCGCAGCTCGTCGGCCGCACCTACACGCCGCCGATGTCGTACTACCTCGGCCACGAGGGTGCCTTCCGGGTCGTCGCCGCCGACGAGGCCGTGACGACGACCGACGGCTCCGGGATGGTGCACACCGCTGGCGCCTTCGGTGAGATCGACAAGGAGGTCACCGACCGTGAGGGGATCGCGGCCGTCATGCCCGTCGGCAAGGACGGTCGCTTCACCGCTCCGGTGTCGCACTACGAGGGCATGCTCGTCTTCGACGCGAACGGCCCGATCATCGACGCCCTCAAGGCGACGACCCGCGGCGAGCAGACCGACGCCGTGACGCCCGGCACGATCCTGCTGCGTCGCGAGAGCTACGAGCACTCCTACCCGCACTGCTGGCGCTGCCGTCAGCCGCTCATCTACAAGGGCGTCGAGTCCTGGTTCGTCGAGGTCACGGCGATCAAGGACAAGATGCTCGCGAACAACGAGCAGATCACCTGGGTGCCCGAGCACGTCAAGCACGGCCAGTTCGGCAAGTGGCTCGAGAACGCCCGCGACTGGTCGATCACCCGCAACCGCTTCTGGGGCTCCCCGGTGCCGGTGTGGAAGTCCGACGACCCCGCCTACCCGAGGCTCGACGTCTACGGCTCCTTCGAGGAGATCGAGCGCGACTTCGGGCGGCTGCCCGTCGGTGAGGGCGGCGAGCCTGACCTGCACCGCCCCTTCGTCGACGAGCTGACCCGGCCCAACCCGGACGACCCGACGGGTCGCTCGACGATGCGCCGGGTCGAGGACGTCCTCGACGTGTGGTTCGACTCGGGCTCGATGTCGTTCGCCCAGGTGCACTACCCGTTCGAGAACAAGGACTGGTTCGACAACCACTTCCCCGGCGACTTCATCGTCGAGTACATCGGCCAGACGCGCGGCTGGTTCTACACGATGCACGTCCTGGCGGGCGCGATCTTCGACCGGCCGGCGTTCAGCTCGTGCATCAGCCACGGCATCGTGCTGGGCTCCGACGGCAACAAGATGTCGAAGTCGTTGCGCAACTACCCCGACGTCTCCGAGGTCTTCGACCGCGACGGCGCCGACGCGATGCGCTGGTTCCAGTTC
>JBHWMJ010000150.1:0-9727 GCA_043423105.1 Marihabitans sp. | reverse complement strand
CAACTGGGAGACGATCTTCGAGCAGCGTGGCGTGGAGTTCCCCGACTTCTGGTCGGTCAACGCCTCCACCATCGTGACGACGAAGTACTTCCGCGGCGCGGTGGGCACCCCGGAGCGCGAGACCGGGCTCAAGCAGCTCATCGACCGTGTCGTCCTCACCTACGTCAAGGCGGGCAAGGAGCACGGCTACTTCTCCACGCCGGAGGACGCCGAGGTCTTCGAGCACGAGCTGACCTACGCCCTGCTGCACCAGGTCTTCAGCTTCAACTCGCCCGTCTGGTTCAACGTCGGCACCAAGAGCCCGCAGCAGGTCTCGGCCTGCTTCATCCTCTCGGTCGACGACTCGATGGACTCGATCCTCAACTGGTACAAGGAGGAGGGCTTCATCTTCAAGGGCGGCTCCGGCGCCGGCCTCAACCTCTCCCGGATCCGCTCCTCCAAGGAGCTTCTCTCCTCCGGCGGCACCGCTTCGGGCCCGGTCTCCTTCATGCGCGGCGCCGACGCCTCCGCCGGCACCATCAAGTCCGGTGGCGCCACCCGCCGCGCGGCGAAGATGGTCGTCCTCGACGTCGACCACCCCGACATCGAGGAGTTCGTCGAGACGAAGGCGCGCGAGGAGGACAAGATCCGCGCCCTGCGCGACGCCGGCTTCGACATGGACCTCGGCGGCGCCGACATCGTCTCGGTCCAGTACCAGAACGCGAACAACTCCGTGCGCGTCACCGACGAGTTCATGCGCGCCGTCGAGGAGGGCACCGAGTTCGGCCTCACCTCGCGCAAGGACGGTTCGGTCATCTCCACCGTCGACGCCCGCGAGCTCATGGGCAAGATCGCCAAGGCTGCGTGGGAGTGCGCCGACCCGGGCATCCAGTACGACGACACGATCAACGACTGGCACACCAACCCCGAGACCGGCCGGATCACCGCGTCGAACCCCTGCTCGGAGTACATGTCGCTCGACAACTCCAGCTGCAACCTCGCCTCGCTCAACCTGCTGAAGTTCCTCAAGGACGACGACACCTTCGACGCCAAGACCTTCCAGGCGGTCGCCGAGCTCGTCATCACGGCGATGGACATCTCCATCTGCTTCGCGGACTTCCCGACCGACCCGATCGGCGAGACCACCCGCAACTACCGTCAGCTCGGCATCGGCTACGCCAACCTCGGCGCGCTGCTCATGGCCACCGGTCACGGCTACGACTCCGACGGCGGTCGCGCGCTCGCCGCGTCGATCACCTCGCTGCTCACCGGTGCCGCCTACAAGCGCTCGGCCGAGCTCGCCGGTGTCGTCGGCCCGTACAACGGCTACGCCCGCAACGCCGACGCCCACAACCGCGTCATGCGCAAGCACCAGGCGGCCAACGACCACATCCGCACGATGCACACGATGGACAAGGACATCCACGCCTATGCCACCAAGGCGTGGGACGCGGTCATCAAGGTCGGCGAGAAGAACGGTTACCGCAACGCCCAGGCGTCGGTGCTCGCCCCGACCGGCACCATCGGCTTCATGATGGACTGCGACACCACCGGCATCGAGCCCGACTTCTCGCTCGTGAAGTTCAAGAAGCTCGTCGGCGGCGGCTCCATGCAGATCGTCAACCTCACGATCCCGCGGGCGCTCAAGAAGCTCGGCTACGCCGAGGAGACCATCGAGGCGATCGTCGAGTACATCGCCGACAAGGGTCACGTCGTCGACGCCCCCGGTCTCAAGCCCGAGCACTACGAGATCTTCGACACCGCGATGGGCGCCCGGGCGATCAGGCCCATGGGTCACGTCCGGATGATGGCCGCGGTCCAGCCCTTCCTCTCGGGCGCGATCAGCAAGACGGTCAACCTGCCGGAGTCGGCCACCGTCGAGGAGATCGAGGACGTCTACATCCAGGGCTGGAAGATGGGCCTCAAGGCGCTCGCGGTCTACCGCGACAACTGCAAGGTCGGTCAGCCGCTCTCCGACGGCGGCTCGACCGCCAAGGACGCGAAGGCTGACGCCGATGTCGCCTCGGAGCCGGAGAAGGTCGTCGAGTACCGCCCGCTGCGTCGCCGGCTGCCCAAGCGCCGCACCTCGCAGACGACGTCCTTCGCCGTGGGTGGCGCCGAGGGTTACCTCACTGCCGGCACCTACGACGACGGCGAGCTCGGCGAGATCTTCCTGAAGTTCGGCAAGCAGGGCTCGACCCTGGCCGGCCTCATGGACGCCTTCTCCATCGCGATCTCGATCGCCCTCCAGCACGGTGTGCCGCTCGAGACCTACGTCGAGAAGTTCACCAACCTGCGCTTCGAGCCGGCCGGCATGACGGACGACCCGGACGTGCGGATGGCGCAGTCGATCATGGACTACGTCTTCCGTCGCCTCGCGCTGGACTACCTCGACTTCGACACCCGGTCCTTCATGGGCATCCACACGGCCGAGGAGCGGGCGCGCCAGCTCGAGACCGGTTCGTACGAGGCCGTCTCGTCCACCGACGACGACGAGGACTACGAGGAGGAGCTCGAGTCCTTCAGCCAGTCGGTCGCCCCGGCCGGCAAGAAGGCCGCGACGAAGGACGAGGCCAAGCCCGAGGAGCACGCCGACGAGGTGAAGTCGGGTGCCGGTGCCGCCTCCGCCCGTGAGGTGAGCAGCGAGATCCACAGCTCGGCCGAGCTCCTGGAGAAGTTCCAGGGCACGACCGCCGACGCCCCGATGTGCATGACCTGCGGGACGAAGATGCGCCCGGCCGGTTCCTGCTACGTCTGCGAGGGCTGCGGCTCCACCAGCGGCTGCAGCTGACGCCGCGCATGACGCAGGGCCTCGGTCGGGACACCCCGACCGAGGCCCTTCGTCGTCCCGCTGCGGGGGCCGCGTAGCCTGTCGGCGAAGCACAGAGCAGGGGAGCGAGAGATGAGTCAGTGGGCTGCGGGCTGGTACCCGGATCCTGACGGGAGCGGGCAGGTCCGCTACTGGGACGGCACGGCGTGGACCGAGCACCGTCAACCGGCGCAGGGCGTCGGCGCGACGGGAGCGAGCGCCGCACCGGGCACTCCGAGCGGTGGGTCCGGGTCCAAGGCCCTGCTGCTCGTCGCTGCGGTGACTCTCGTCGTCCTGGCACTCCTGTGTGCGATCGGCGTCTTCGCCTTCCGTGCGATGGGAGGAGGGGGATCGCCCTCGTCGTCCTCGACGACCTCCGCCACTGGCTCGACCTCACCGACGTCGCCGTCGAGCCCACCCAGCTCGAGCCCGACACCCTCGTCGAGCAGCCCAGCCCCGAGCGGGCCGACGACCAACGTCACCTCGGTCATCAAGGCGAAGGTCGGCACGACCTACCGCGGCAACGGCAACGGCGCGATCATCGTCCCGACCGGTGGCGAGGCCGGGCTCGTCGAGGCCGAGTTCCTCGGCAAGGGCGGCCCCTCGGACCGTCCGGACCTCAGCAGCTTCCGGGTCAGCGGCGAGGACTCCAAGGGCGTGCGGTCCAACGACTACTCCGTCTTCTCCTGGTACGGCCCCGCCAAGGGCACGGGTGCGTACAACCTCGTCGGCGCCGGGGCCACGCACCGTCTCAAGATCGAGTCGGACGGTCAGTGGTCGATCACCTTCCGCGACCTCGAGGACGCACCGAAGCTCACGGACTCGGCGACAGGGACGGGCGACGAGGTCCTCGCCTGGGACGGCAAGGCGTCAGACATCCGGGTCAGCTACACCTCGGCGTCCAAGTACGGCGGCAGCATCCGGATCTCCGCCGTCGGTGCCGAGGACTACCCCGACCGGCTCGTCAGCGAGTACGAGAAGTCGTGGGAGGGCACGACGACGGTCCAGTCCGGGACGACCTACCTCATCGTGGGCGCGCAGACCGGCAACTGGGAGATCAGCCGCCGCTGACCAGACCGGCTCCGAGGCCGATACGTCAGCACTCGATGACGTTGACCGCCAGCCCGCCGCGCGCGGTCTCCTTGTACTTGACCTTCATGTCCCGACCGGTGTCACGCATCGTCTTGACGACCTTGTCGAGCGAGACGACGTGGCTGCCGTCCCCGCGCAGAGCGGTGCGGGCCGCGGTGATCGCCTTGACCGAGGCGACGGCGTTGCGCTCGATGCAGGGGATCTGGACGAGCCCGCCGACGGGGTCGCAGGTCAGCCCGAGGTTGTGCTCCATGCCGATCTCGGCGGCGTTCTCCACCTGGGCGGGGGCGCCACCGAGCACCGCGGCCATCGCGCCAGCCGCCATCGAGCACGCCGAACCGACCTCGCCCTGGCAGCCGACCTCGGCTCCGGAGATCGAGGCGTTCTCCTTGTAGATGACACCGATCGCCGCGGCGGTGAGGAGGAACCGGACGATGCCGTCCTCGTCGGCCCCGCGCACGAACTCCGTGTAGTACTTCAGCACGGCGGGGATGATCCCGGCCGCGCCGTTCGTCGGGGCGGTGACGACGCGCCCCCCGGCGGCGTTCTCCTCGTTGACGGCCAGGGCGTAGAGGGTCAGCCAGTCCATCCCTCGCAGCGGGTCATCCGTGCTGCCCTCGACCTTGAGCCGGCGGTAGAGCTCAGGCGCGCGCCGCTTGACCTTGAGCCCGCCGGGGAGGACCCCCTCGGTGCGCAACCCGTTGTCGATGCACTCGCACATGACCGACCAGATGCGCAGCAGCTCGGAGCGCACCTCGGCCTCGGGGCGCCACGCGGTCTCGTTCTCGAGCATGACCTGGGCGATCGACAGCCCGGTCTCCTCGCAGATCTCGAGCAGCCGGTCACCGGTCGTGAAGTGGTGCGCCACCGGGGTGGTGTCCTCGACGATCTTCGTCGACCCCGAGGCGTCCTCCCCGACGACGAAACCGCCGCCGACGGAGTAGTACGTGTGCTCGCTGACGAGCTCGCTGTCAGCGTCCCAGGCGTGGAAGGTCATGCCGTTGGGGTGCAGTGGCAGGGTGGCGCGTCGGTGGAGGACAAGGTCGTCGTCCTCTGCGAAGTCGATCTCGTGCTCGTCGACGAGCCGCAGCCGGCCGCTCTCGCGGATCGCGCTGAGCTTGCCCTGCACCTCGCGCGGGTCGCACTGCTCGGGCCGCTCGCCGGAGAGGCCGAGGAGCACGGCGGTGGCGGAGCCGTGCCCGTGCCCGGTGGCGCCGAGGCTGCCGAAGAGCTCGGCCTTGACGCGGGCCACGCGGGTCAGGCCTCCGTCCTCGCGCAGCCCCTCGGCGAACATCACGGCAGCGCGCATCGGCCCGACGGTGTGCGAGCTCGAGGGCCCGATGCCGATGCTGAACAGGTCGAAGACGCTCAGTGCCACGCGGGTCACACTAGCCGGGCGTGTCCCACGATGTGGGACGCGGGGTGGCTGTGGATAACCTGCACGGCGCTCACCCGGACTCGGCCAGGCTCGATCCATGACCTTCCTCGACCTGCCACCCGGGTGGCCCGCCCGATCCCTGCGTGACCTGCGCCTGACCGCCGACGTCGTCGACCTCGTCGTCCGCGACAGCGACCGGGCCTCCGGCTGCCTCGCCCTGCTCCTCTGCGACGACGACGGGAGGATGATCGAGCCGGTGACCGTCGCCGACGTGCCCCTCGGCGCCGCCGCCGACGAGCGTGCCGCCTTCTTCGACGCCTTCCTCGGTCACCTCGGCCGCAGCCTCGGGTCCGTCGTCTTCGTCGTCGGACGCCCCGGCGGCCTGGCGCTGACCGACGACACCCGGGACTGGCACGAGTCCGCGGTCCAGGCAGCCCGGCGCGAAGGGGTCGAGCTCATCGCGACGTACCTGGCGACCGGCGAAGGGGTCGTGCTCCTGCCGACCCTCACCGAGCAGGGACTGGCGAGCTGACCCCTTCGCCCTGCCCCTTCGCCAGACGACGGGGTCAGGCGTCGGCGATAGCGGCAGCCACCGCAGCGGCGACGGTCTGCGCGAAGCCCTCGACGTCCTCGTGCGCGGGGGAGCGAAGTGGGACGAGCACGTCGACGATCCCGTCCTGCGCCATCGCTCGTGCGCTGACCCGCTGCCGCGCGGCAAGCAGAGCGGCGTGATCGGTGTCCTTGAAGACGATCGCGCTCGCGCCCTCGGGCGGGAGCGGGCTGAGCCACGCGTCCTCGACGGCGACGACGCGTCGTGCAGGCAGCAGCGCGAGGGCGCCGCCACCGGTGCCCTCGCCGAGGAGCACCGACACGGTGGGGACGGTCAGTGCGGTCATGTCGGCAAGGCAGCGGGCGATCTCGCCGGCGAGCGCGCCCTCCTCGGCGTTCGGCGAGAGGTCGGCGCCGGGGGTGTCGATGACGGTGACGAGGGGCAGGCCGAGCTCGCGGGCGATCCGCATGCCGCGGCGGGCCTCGCGCAGGGCGGCCGGGCCCATCGACTCCTCGACCTGGTAGCGGCGGTCTTGACCGACGAGGACGCACGAGCGTCCGCCGAGGCTCGTCAGGGCGAGCAGCACGCCGGCCTCCGCCTCGCCGTGCCCGGTGCCGTTGAGGGGGATGACGTCGTCGGCGGCATGGCGCAGCAGCTCGCGCACGCCGGGCCGGTCGGGGCGACGGGTCGTCGTGATGTCCGCCCAGACCTGCGCGATCTCCGGCTCGTCCGGCTCGGGGAAGGACGCGTACGGCGTGATCTGCCAGTGCTCGTCGTCGGTCGTCGTGCTCGTCGCGTCCGGGTGCATGTGGCGCTCGGTGCTCGCGCCGAGCATCGTCAGCGCGCGCGCCGCGACCGAGGCGAGCTCCTCGGTCGGCACGACCGCGTCGACGATGCCCTTGGCGACGAGGTTCTCGGCCAGCTGCACCCCCTCGGGGAAGGGGCGCCCGTTGACCGTCTCGTAGACGACCGGGCCGAGGAAGCCGACGAGGGCGCCGGGCTCGGCGATCGTCATGTGCCCCAGGGACCCCCACGAGGCGAAGACGCCGCCGGTCGTCGGGTGACGGAGGTAGACGAGGTAGGGCAGGCCGGCGGCCTTGTGCGCCACGACGGCCGCGGAGATGTCGATCATCGTGACGAAGGCGGGCGTGCCCTCCTGCATCCGGGTACCTCCCGAGGAGGTGGCTGCGACCACCGGCAGCCGCAGCGCGGTGGCCCGCCGGATCGCGGCGACGACGCGGCCCGCGGCCGCCCGCCCGATCGACCCGCCGAGGAAGCGGAACTCGCCGACGACGAGCGCGACGTCGTGGCCGCCGATCCGGGCCTGTCCGGTGATCACCGACTCGTCGCAGCCCGATCGCTCAGCCGCGGCAGCGAGCGACTCCTGGTACTCGGCTGAGAGCGCGCTGTGGTCGAGCGGCTCGTCCCAGGAGGTGTAGGTGCCCGGGTCGATGACGACGTCGATGAGCTCGCGGGCTCCGAGGCGGCGCTGGCTGGCAGACATGCGTCGATGCTGCCCTAACCCACCCTCTACTCTTGGCTCCCGTGCTTGTGCCCTTGACCACGATCGTCCTCGTCGCCTCGCTGGTGCTGGCCCTCGTCGCGGGGTTCTACGCGGTGCGGGACCGGCTCGTCGACGACCTGCTGCTGCTCGTCGCTGCCGTCGTCGAACTGCTCCTCGTCGTCCAGGCGGTCGTCACGGTCGTCATGGCGCCGCAGGTGGAGACGCCGGGGGAGGGGGCGACGATGGCGGCCTACGCGCTCACCCTGCCGCTCGTCCCGCCGGCGCTCGCGCTGCTCGCGATCAAGGAGAAGAGCCGTTGGTCGATGGCTGCCTTCGTGGGCGGCGTCATCACCGTCGCAGTGATGACCCTGCGGATCCAGCAGATCTGGACCGTCCATGCCTGAGACGAGCGGGGCGAAGGGGTCCGAGGCGACTGCGGCGAAGGCGGATGGCAAGCGCGGGATCGGGAGCGGTCCCGGGATCATCCTCGTGCTCGCGTACGGGACCCTCGCGCTCGCGGCCACGGGCCGCTCCATCCTGCAGATCGTGGAGTACTTCGACCGCGCGCCGCTCGCCTACGTCCTCAGCGCCGTCGCGGCACTCGTCTACATCGTCGCGACGGTCGCGCTCCTCACCGACCGGCGCCGGCTCGCGCTGACGACGATCGTCTTCGAGGCCGTCGGCGTGCTGAGCGTCGGGCTGCTCTCCTTCGTCGCGACCGACCTCTTCCCGGACAAGACCGTGTGGTCGCACTTCGGGGCGGGCTACGGCTACCTGCCGCTCGTCCTCCCCTTCGCCGGTCTGTGGTGGCTCCGCCGGACCGCACGCGCCACCGCATCCTGAGACGGCGAGTTCACATCGTGGGCGGGCCGGGCTAGCCTGCCCGCAGGTCAAGAGCACCAGCGCCAAGTCCCGGCTCGCTGGTCGGCAACCCTCCACCGCGGTGGGGTGCCCCCGGGGACGACGACCTGGTCCGTCGGCACCCGCTGCGGACAAGCGCGATCGACAAGGAGCACCACCATGTCCGACACCTGGAAGTTCGAGACCAAGCAGGTCCACTCCGGCCAGGCACCCGACCCCACGACCGGAGCCCGGGCGCTGCCGATCTACCAGACGACGAGCTACCAGTTCGACTCCACCGAGCACGCCGCGAACCTCTTCGGGCTCAAGGAGCTCGGCAACATCTACACGCGGATCATGAACCCGACCCAGGACGCGGTCGAGCAGCGCATCGCGGCGCTCGAGGGCGGCGTCGGCGCGCTCCTGCTCTCCTCCGGGCAGGCCGCGACGACCTTCGCCATCCTCAACATCGCCGAGGCCGGCGACCACCTCGTCGCCAGCCCGTCGCTGTACGGCGGCACCCACAACCTCATCGGCTCGACGCTGACCCGCTACGGCATCGAGGTCACCTTCGTCGAGGACGCGGGCGACCTCCAGCAGTGGCGGGATGCCGTGCGCCCCAACACCAAGCTGTTCTTCGGCGAGACCATCGGCAACCCGAAGTCCGATGTCCTCGACATCGCTGGCATCGCCGAGATCGCCCACGAGGTCGGCGTCCCGCTCGTCGTCGACAACACCATCGCTACGCCCTACGTGCTGCGCCCGATCGAGCACGGCGCCGACATCGTCGTCCACTCGGCGACGAAGTACCTCGGCGGTCACGGCACCTCGATCGCCGGTGTGCTCGTCGACTCCGGCAACTTCGATTTCGCGAAGGACCCCGAGCGCTTCCCGAACTACAACGAGCCGGACGAGAGCTACCACGGTCTGCGCTACGGCCCGGACCTCGGTGTCGGCTCGGCCTTCGGCGCCAACCTCTCCTTCATCCTCAAGGCGCGGGTGCAGCTGCTCCGCGACATCGGCGCCGCCGTGTCGCCGTTCAACGCCTTCCTCATCTCGCAGGGGCTCGAGACGCTCAGCCTCCGGGTCGAGCGGCACCTCGAGAACACGCAGCACGTCGCGGCCTTCCTCGAGGGCCACGAGCAGGTCGAGGCGGTGCGGTGGGCGTCCCTGCCGAGCAGCCCGTACCACGAGCTCGCCCAGCGCTACGCGCCGAAGGGCGCCGGTGCGGTGATCTCCTTCGAGATCGCCGGCGGCGTCGACGCCGGGCGTCGCTTCGTCGAGGGGCTCGAGCTCCACAGCCACGTCGCGAACATCGGCGACGTCCGCTCGCTCGCGATCCACCCGGCGTCGACGACGCACAGTCAGGGCAGCGACGAGGGCCGCCTGGCCGCCGGTGTCACACCTGGCCTCGTCCGTCTCGCCGTGGGCATCGAGCACATCGACGACATCCTCGCGGACCTCGAGAAGGGCTTCGCCGCGGCGAAGGGCTGAGCCACCTCCGACCGCTCCGTCAGTGGGGTGATAAACCCACAGACGGAAGCGGTAGGAGGAGTCGTGGGGGGGGAAGGGGGG
>JBHWMJ010000249.1:0-6135 GCA_043423105.1 Marihabitans sp. | reverse complement strand
TATGTCATATGCGTGCCGACGACCTCATGGCTGCAACTACTGCCCGGTAACCTGCGGTGGGACGAAGGGAGAGCGATGGCTCTGCGCACCGAGGTCCTCCTCGACGGGTACGGCGTCACCGAGTCGCTGCGCTGGCACGACGGGGCGCTGTGGTTCAGCGACCTCGCGGCCGGGTCGGTCCACCGGTGGACACCCCAAGGGGGTGCGGAGCATGTCGTCGACATCCCCGGCCGCGCCGGTGGGCTGGGCTGGCTGCCCGACGGTCGACTGCTCGCCGTGTCGATGGACGAGCGTGCGGTCTACCGGGTCGAGGGCGACGGGACGGTGGTCCTCCATGCGGCACTCGGTGACCACGCGGGAGGTCACGCCAACGACATGCTCGTCGACGGGACCGGGCGGGCCTTCGTCGGCAACTTCGGCTTCGACTACCACGCGGTGCACCGCACCCAGGCCAATGCCGCGATGCACGCCCCGCCCGGGCCCCCTTGGACCGCGGTGGTGACGATCGACCCGGACGGGACGGTCGTGGGCGCCGGCCCGCAGATGCTCTTCCCCAACGGGATGGTCGCGCTGCCCGGCGGCACCCTCGTCGTCGCGGAGACGCTGCGGATGCGGCTCACCGAGTGCGACGTCGACGAGCGGGGGGTGCTCGTGCGGCCGCGACCGTGGGCGGAGACGATCCCAGCGCGGCTGTGGCGGGTGCTCACCTCGGGCGGGGTCGCCGGCCGGGTCGCGCGCAAGGTCTCGGCGGCGCTCGACCACCCCGCGATCGCGCAGCGGTCGAGCTCGCCGATGGCGCCGGACGGCATCTGCCTGCACCACGACGGGGAGACGATCTGGATGGCCAACGCCCTGCGCAACGAGGTCGCGCGCGTGGCCCGCGGCGGCAAGGTCGTGCAGCGGGTCCGGACGAGTCAGCAGACGTTGGACTGCGTCCTCGGCGGCCCGGGCGGGCGGACCCTCTTCGTCGCCACGACGGTGAGCGACGACCCGACGGTCGGGGGACCGGCGCGGCAGGGTCGGATCGAGGTGATCGAGCTGTGAGGCGGCGAAGGGGTCTGCGACCCGGGGCCGTCGTGCTCATCACCGGCGCCGCGAGCGGGATCGGCGAGGCGACCGCGCGGGAGGCGGCGCGGCGAGGGTGCCGGGTGGCGGTGGCCGACGTCGACGGACCCGGAGCGGAGAGGGTGGCCGAGCAGGTCGGTGGGGTCGCAGTTGCGCTCGACGTCCGGGACGAAGGGGCGTGGCGGGCGGCCCTCGACGCCGTCGAGTCCTCGCTCGGTCCGGTCGACGTGCTCGTGAGTAATGCCGGGATCATCCGCACGGGGTACGCGCGCGACCTCACGCTCGAGCAGCACCGGCACGTGCTCGACGTCAACCTCATGGGGGCGGTCACGGGGATGCACGTCGCGCTCGAGCGGATGCGTGAGCGCGGCGGGCAGGTCGTCACAGTGTGCTCGATGACGAGCTTCCTGCCCCTACAGGGCTATGCGATGTACGGCGCGAGCAAGCACGCGCTCCGTGCCTGGCACCACGCGCTCGCGATCGAGGAGCGGGGCGGTCGGGTGGACTTCACCATCGTCCACCCGCCGGGGACGCGGACGCCGATGCTCGAGCAGGAGGAGGCCGACCCGTCGGCGGTCATGACCTTCGCGGAGAGGTCCGTCTCCGCCGAGGAGGTCGCGACGGTCATCGTCGACGCCTTCGAGAAACGGCCGACGGAGGTCGTCTTCCCCGCGGTGGGCGGGCGCTTCCAGCGGCTCGTCGGGTCGCAGGCCGCGCTCATGCAGCGGGTGCTGCCGGTCGTCGAGCGGGTCGCGAGGCGGAACGCCCGCAGGCTCGGGCACTCCTGACCGCCTGGGTGAGGTCCTCGAGTGCACGCATTGCTCCACCGTGGCACGGATCTGCCCGGGCGCGGCGAAGGGAGGGGTGGCTCCCTTCGCACGGAAGAGCAGCCGCTCGTCCTCGTCCTGTGTGGCGTCGGTCGGCCGCAGGTCGAAGTGCATCTTGTTCTTGCCGGAGTCGGGCCGGGCACCTCGATGAAGAGCACCCGGTGGTCCGTCGCCGCAAGCGGATTGCCTCAGGCCGTGGCCAGGCGGTAGCCCCGCTTGACGACGGTCTCGACGACGCGACGGTCACCGATGGCCTCGCGCAGCCGGGCGACGGCCACCTCGACGGCGTGACCGCTGGCGGAGTCGCCCGGCAGCACCGCGAGGACGTCGGCGCGGGTGACGACGTCCCCCTTCGCGTCGACGAGCAGGTGGAGCACGGACATGCCGCTCGGGGAGACGGCGAGCACGCGATCACCCAGGACGGCGGCGGTGCTGCGCAGCTGCAGCGGTCCGGCGACGGTCTCGACGGCCGTGGACACCATCGCCTCGTAGTGACCGACGACGGCGCGCACGAGCGACCCCAGCCGCGCCCGCTCCGGGAGCAGCGGGGCGATGCCGACGTGCTCGAGCGGACGTGCGGTGACCGGCCCGACGGCGGCGACGACGAGGCGCCCGGTGCGGGCCCGGCCGATGATCGACGGCAGGACGCCGGCGTCCTGCGCGGCGTCGAGCCAGGCCGCGGCGGCGGGGGCGGAGGTGAAGACGACGACGTCGACGTCGCCGACCGCCGCCTGCTCCACGCCGCAGGTCACCGCGGCGGTGTCCGGCGGTGGGCCCCACCGGTAGACGACGAGGGGAGTCAACGAGGCGCCGGCGGCGGCGAGGTCGACGTCGAGCTCTTCGCACCCAGCGCCATGGTGCTGGACCGCGATGCGTTGTCCGGCAACGCCTTCGGTGATGAGGAAGTCGCGGATCTCGGCCGAGGTCTCCGACTCGGCGACCCAGTCGGCGTCGTGCCCGGCGGCCTGGATCGCCCCCCGGGCCTTGGGCCCACGGGCGATGATCCGGGTGGCGTCGAGCACGTCGTGCAGCTCCTCGCCGAGCCCGGCGGCGTCGGCCGCCTCGACCCACCCGCGGAACCCGATCGCCGTCGTCACGACGACGATGTCGGGTGGCGCGGCGAGCAGTGCCCGGGTTCGCTCCACGAGCTCCGCGTCGGCGGTGTGCGGCACGATCGTCAGCGCCGGGGTGTGCACGACCCGGGCACCGCGCCGCTCGAGGGCGGCGCGCAGGTCACCGGCACGCCGGTCCCCGGTGACGAGGACGACGCACCCGGCGAGCAGCTGCGGCAGGCTCACGTGACGCTGCGGTCGAAGGGGGAGCCCGTCACCTCGTCGCCGGACGGCTCGATCCAGACCTCGCCGTCGATGACCGCCACGGGCCAGGTCCGCAGGTCGACCGGGTCGCTGCCGGCGCCGTCGAGGCAAGCGCCCGTGCGCAGGTCCCACACCTGCTTGTACATCGGCGAGATGACCGTCGGGACCCCGCCCCGCGTGCCGACGAGCCCACGGGCGATGACGTGGGCGCCGCTGTAGGGGTCGAGGTTGGCGATGCCGTGGACGAGATCGTCGTGCGTGCGGACGAGCGCGACCTGCAACCCGTCGACGAGGGCGACGGCGCCACGCTCGGGGACGAGATCGGTGAGGGCGCACAGATGCACCCGGGTCTGCGGGGGAGCAGTGGTCATGAGCGGACCTCCAGTGTCGTGCCGGCGATGAGGACGGACTCGTCCGAGCGCTCCTGCGGGGTGGCCGGGCGGGCCTGGCCGCGCTCGCCGACGTAGGCGAACGAGTCGTCGACGGCGTCCGGGGCATTGACGAAGGACGCGAAGCGGGCCAGCTTGTCGGGGTCGGCGAGCGTGGCTGCCCACTCGTCGCGGTAGTTGCCGACGTGCGCGGCCATGGCCGCGTCGAGGTCGTCGGCGATGCCGAGGCTGTCGTCCATGACGACGGCGCGGATCGCCTCCAGACCCCCTTCGTGCTCCTCGACCCAGGGGGCGGTGCGCTGCAGGCGGTCGGCGGTGCGCACGTAGTACATGAGGAAGCGGTCGATGGTGCGCACGAGCGTCTCGGTGTCGAGGTCCTCGGCGAGCAGGCGTGCGTGCTTGGGGGTGAATCCGCCGTTGCCGCCGACGTAGACATTCCACCCGTGGTCGGTGGCGATGACCCCGACGTCCTTGCCGCGGGCCTCGGCGCACTCGCGGGCGCACCCGGAGACGCCGAGCTTGATCTTGTGCGGCGAGCGGAGCCCGCGGTAGCGCAGCTCCAGGTCGATCGCGAGGCCCACGGAGTCCTGGACGCCGAAGCGGCACCAGGTCGAGCCGACGCAGGACTTCACCGTGCGCAGCGACTTGCCGTAGGCGTGACCCGACTCGAAGCCGGCGTCGACCAGCCGCCGCCAGATGCCGGGCAGCTGGTCCATCCGGGCGCCGAAGAGGTCGATCCGCTGGCCGCCGGTGATCTTGGTGTAGAGGCCGTAGTCCTTGGCGACCTCACCGATCGCGATGAGTCCTTCGGGCGTGACCTCGCCACCGGGGATGCGCGGGACGACCGAGTAGGAGCCGTCCTTCTGCAGGTTGGCCATGACGTGGTCGTTGGTGTCCTGCAGGGTCGCCTGCTCGCCGTCGAGGATGTGCCCGGTGCCGAGCGAGGCGAGGATCGAGCCGATGACCGGCTTGCAGATGTCGCACCCTCGGCCGGTCCCGTGGCGCTCGATGATCTCGCTGAAGGTCCGCAGGCCCTGGACCCGCACGATGTCGAAGAGCTGGGCCCGCGACTGCTCGAAGTGCTCGCACAGGGCACTACTCACCTCGACGCCGGAGGCGGCGAGCTCGCTCGTCACGAGCTTCTTGACCAGCGGCAGGCAGGAGCCGCAGCTCGTGCCCGCCCTGGTGCACGCCTTGACCCCGGCGAGGTCGGTGCAGCCCCCTTCGCTGACGGCACAGCGGATCTCACCTGCGGTGACGTTGTTGCAGGAGCAGACCGCGGCCTCGTCCGGCAGGTCCCCGGCGGGTGCCGCGGCGGCCCCCTCGGGCAGGAGGTAGGCCGCAGGGTCGCCGCCGAGCTCACGGCCGACCATCGGGCGAAGGGAGGAGTAGGCGCTGGCGTCGCCGACGAGGATGCCGCCGCGCAGGGTGCGGGCGTCGTCGCTCATGACGAGCTTCTTGTAGACGCCGGCCACCGGGTCGGAGATAACGACCTCGAGCGAGCCGGGCTCCTGCGCGAAGGCATCGCCGAAGCTCGCGACGTCGACACCGAGGAGCTTGAGCTTGGTCGACAGGTCGGCCCCGGGGAAGGTCCCCGCGCCGCCGAGCAGCCGGTCGGCGACGATCTCTGCCATCGTGTAGCCGGGAGCGACCAGGCCGAGGCAGCGACCGCCGATGCAGGCGACCTCACCGATCGCGTGGATCGCGGGATCGGCTGTGGCACAAGCGTCGTCGACGACGACTCCGCCGCGCTCGCCGATCTCCAGACCGGCCTCGCGGGCGAGCTCGTCGCGCGGGCGGACCCCCACGGCGAAGACGACGACGTCGACGTCGAGCGAGGGTCCCTCGGTGAACCTCATCCGGGAGACGGCACCGCGCTCGCCGACGATCTTCGACGTCGCGGTCGAGGTGCGCACCGAGACACCGAGGCCCTCGATGAGCCGCCTGAGGCCCTCGCCGCCACCCTCGTCCACCTGCAGCGGCATGAGCCGGGGCGCGAACTCCACGACCGTCGTCTCGACCTCGAGCGCTCGCAGGGCCCCGGCCGCCTCGAGGCCGAGCAGGCCGCCACCGACGACCGCGCCGCGGACCGGCCGGTCGAGCTCCTCGCGGCGGGTCTCGACGAACTCGCGCAGGTCGGCGACGTCGTCGATCGTGCGGTAGACGAAGGCCCCGCGCAGGTCCTTCCCGGGCACGGGCGGCACGGCGGCGTAGGAGCCGGTCGCGAGGACGAGGGAGTCGTAGGGCAGGACCTGGCCGGTGCTCGTCGTCACGGTCCGGGCCTCGCGGTCGATGCTCTCCGCCCGGACGCCGCGGCGGAGCGTGACGAGCGGGTCGTCCCACAGCTCCTGCCCGCCGAGGGCCAGGTCTTCGGGGTGCCGTCCGGTGAAGTAGGAGGTGAGGGCGACGCGGTCGTAGGGTGCGCGCGGCTCCTCGCACAGCAGCGTGACGGCCCACCGGCCGGCATCGTCACGGGCACGTAGCGCGTCGACGAGCCGGCGCGCGACCATGCCGCCGCCGACGATCACGAGCTGCTGC